>JBIIWE010000030.1:0-10622 GCA_044339075.1 Daejeonella sp.
TCTTTCCAATATTCAGTCTGCGTTATCGAAGCAGAACCAGAAATTTACATTACCTGTTCTGGTTGAATATTACTTAAGCCGTATTTCTGAAAAACAGGAGCTGAATGCTTTTGTGGAGGTATTTGCTCAGGAAGCACGTAACCAGGCAATTCAAGTACAGGCAAAGATAAATGCTGGCACTGCTGGTAAACTGGCAGGAATGGTAATTGGAATCAAAGATAATATCTGTTACCAGGATCATAAGGTTTCTGCCTCTTCCAGAATTCTTGAAAATTATGTTTCTCCTTTTTCTGCTACAGTAGTTGTGCGACTTCTTGCTGAGGATGCCATTATCATCGGGCGATTGAATTGTGATGAATTTGCAATGGGAGCATCCAATGAATCGTCTTATTATGGGCCGGTAAAAAACAATGCCGATCTAAGCAGAGTTTCCGGAGGTTCATCAGGTGGGGCAGCGGTTGCCGTTCAGGCAGGGCTTTGTCTAGCCGCTTTAGGGACAGATACAGGCGGTTCTGTACGTCAGCCTGCAGCATTTTGCGGGGTTGTTGGGCTCAAACCAACTTATGGCAGAGTTTCACGTCATGGAATCATTTCATATGCATCTTCTTTTGATCAGGTTGGACCTATTACCAATTGTGTAGCGGATGCTGCTATTTTGCTGGAGGTCATTTCCGGTCCCGATCAGTATGATAGCACAGCCACTTCGAAAGCAGTTCCTGCCTATTCTTCAGAAATTAATTCGAATAAAAAATTAAAAATAGCTTACTTATCTGAGGCCTTACATTCAGAAGGCCTTGATCCCGAGATTAAACAGGCATTTGAAAAAAGTATCGCCATTCTAAAAGATGCAGGTCATGTTGTTGAACCGGTGTCTTTTGAATTATTGGAGTATGTTGTTCCTACTTATTATATCTTAACCATGGCCGAGGCCTCCTCAAATTTGGCTCGCTATGACGGAGTACACTATGGATATCGAAGCAATCGCTCTGCTGATCTGGAATCGACGTATAAAACTTCGCGATCAGAAGGATTTGGTCCTGAAGTTAAACGCAGGATAATACTTGGTACATTTGTTTTAAGCGCAGGTTATTATGATGCTTATTACGCGAAAGCTCAGAAAGTACGCAGACTTATACGCGATAAAACCAACGATATTTTAAATAATTATGATTTTATCATGTTGCCAACTGCACCAACTCCGGCATTTACCATTGGTGAAGAAAGCGATGATCCTGTAGTTAATTATTTGGCTGATATCTTTACAGTTCAAGCTTCCCTTGCAGGAATTCCTGCGATTTCTTTACCCGCAGGCAATAACAAAAATGGATTACCGTTAGGAATGCAGTTTTTAGGTAAGCGCTTTGGTGAAGGCGATTTGTTGAATTTTTCAAAAATATATTGCAACCTGATGGAATCCGATTGATTCGGTTCAAGGTAAAATCAATATTCTTTAAACAGCCGTAGAATAGTACATTTTAATTCATAATTATGAATAAAACGATAGCCTACTTCATTTTTTTTATACTTATCCATTGCACTTTTGCAAATGCATCGGAGAAAAAAGCTATCAATTCAATAGTGCTCTATCATTCGGAGATTAAACCTCTCAAAATAGTGCAGGATACTCTTCCTAAGCTTGTTTTTGTAGATAATTCATTGGTTTCCTTTCAAAATGCGATCTATAAAAACCGGCTTGACTCAATAAAGAAGGATGTAGATCTCTCTTATAATACATATGTTCAAAAGTATATTGATACATATATCAACAGGAAAGAGCACATTGGTAAAATGCTTGGCCTGTCAGAATACTATTTCCCCATCATTGAAAAAGCATTAAAAGAAATTGGTCTTCCTGATGAACTGAAGTATATTACAGTCATTGAGTCTTCACTCAACCCAAATGCTGTTTCCAGATCGGGTGCTGTTGGTCCATGGCAATTTATGTATACCACGGCAAAGGGTTATGGTTTGACCATGGATACTTATACAGATGAACGTAAGGATCCTCAAAAAGCCAGTCTTGCTGCTGCACTTTATTTGCAGGATGCTTATAAAAGTATTGGCGATTGGCTCTTGGCTATTGCTGCCTATAACTGCGGAACAGGTGCTGTGACCAGAGCAATTGCCAAATCTGGAGGAGTAGCAGATTTTTGGAAGGTGCGACCCTTTCTTCCTGTTCAGACTCAAAATTATGTGCCGGCATTTATTGCTACGGTCTATGCAATGAATTATCATAAATTTCATGAGATTGTAGTTAAGCCGTCAGGATTCAATACCCATACGGATATCATACCAATAAATAGAAAAATATCGATAAGCAGCATTGCAAAGGCCGCAGAATTGGATGTCAATGAGTTGCTGATCCTGAATCCATCCTATAAAAAACAGATTATTAACGGAACCATACTGATTCCATTGCCCCTAGTTATCCCATCAGTTACAAATTCAGCGTACTCATCTTTATATGACTTGTTTAATGGAAAAGCTGATGAAGTAAGGCCGGTTCCGGTATTGTCGACTTTGAATGATCCGGTAGCCCAGGTTCTTGTACATCAAGTTAAGTTAGGTCAAAATCTGAACAGTATCGCTAATCTCTATGGTGTAGAAGTTCAGGATTTGAAAGTATGGAATAATCTGAAGAGTAATTCTATAGTTCCCGGACAAAGTATTCATTTGAGCCCCTCAAAAAAAACAGACCCTATTCGAAAGGAAATCCGCTATGTTCATTATATGGTAAAAGTAGGTGATACCCTTTCGGAAATTGCTGGAAAATTCAAGGGTTCGACAGTTTCAAAAATTAAAGCACTGAATGGTTTAACTAATTCAGCGATAAGTCCGGGAATGCGCCTTAAAATAAACAAAGGCTAATTTCCGAAAGATTCAAACTATAGACTCTATTGTTTATGACAGCCGTAACGAAAAGAATCGTAATTTTGGCCAACTGACCAATTTCCAATTTCATGAGCAAGACTAATCGTAAACAAGACGCGCTGGATTATCATTCACAAGGCCGTCCTGGGAAAATACAGGTTGTACCAACTAAACCAACAAACTCTCAGCGTGACCTATCCCTGGCCTATTCGCCGGGAGTAGCTGAACCTTGTCTGCGGATCGCAGAAAATAAGGAAGATGTCTATAAATATACTGCAAAAGGCAATCTTGTTGCCGTAATTAGCAATGGCTCAGCTGTACTGGGACTGGGTGACATTGGCCCTGAGGCTGGTAAGCCAGTTATGGAAGGTAAAGGATTATTGTTTAAAATATTTGCTGACATTGATGTATTTGACCTTGAGCTGGATACCCAGAACATCGATGAATTTGTCATGATCGTAAAGGCATTAGAACCTACATTCGGAGGAATAAATCTGGAAGATATCAAGGCACCGGAGTGTTTTGAAATTGAGCGTCGCTTAAAAGAGTGCATGTCAATACCTGTGATGCACGACGATCAACATGGTACAGCAATTATTTCTGCTGCAGCATTGATCAATGCATGTGAGATTCAAAAGAAAAAGTTGGATAAAGTCAGGATCGTTGTAAATGGTGCAGGTGCAGCAGCAATCTCATGTACAAGGCTTTATGTAAGTCTAGGTGCTAAAAAAGAAAATATTGTCATGGTTGACCGCTCCGGGGTTATCCGTAGCGACCGCGATAAACTGGAAGGTACCAAAGCTGAATTTGCTACTACCCGTAAGATCAACACACTTGCTGAGGCAGTAAAAGATTCAGATGTTTTCATCGGATTATCGTCTCCTGATGTATTGACTGTTGATATGCTTAAAACAATGGCGAAAAATCCAATTGTTTTTGCAATGGCTAATCCTAACCCGGAGATTGCCTACGAGCTTGCGATTAAAACCAGAAAGGATATTATTATGGCTACAGGGCGGTCTGATTATCCCAATCAGGTAAATAACGTCCTTGGTTTTCCATACATCTTTAGGGGAGCTCTTGATGTAAGAGCAACTGGCATAAATGAGGAAATGAAAAAGGCTGCAGTCATTGCTATTGCTGAACTTGCAAAAAAGACTGTTCCTGAGGCTGTGAACCTGGCCTATAATTCTAGGAACCTCAAATTCGGGAAGGATTACATCATTCCTAAGCCAATAGATCTTCGCCTGATTACCTCTGTTTCACCGGCCGTTGCCAAGGCTGCCATGGAATCGGGTGTTGCCCGTAAGCACATTACTGATTGGGATGCCTATAATGAGGAGTTAAAAACAAGACTTGGTCTGGATGATAAATTGTTGCGTACAATTACCAATAAAGCTAAGTCATCACCTAAGCGCGTTGTTTTTGCTGAGGCGGATAATTATAAAATATTAAAGGCAGCACAGATTGTGCGAGATGAAGGTATTGCTATTCCAATTTTGCTTGGTGATAAAGAAAAGATAAGCCACATCATGCTTGAACATGAGCTAGATCTTGAAGGAGTATTGATCATCAATCCTCTGGAGGATTTAAATACCAGTAATAAGTACGCCGAATTTTTATACAAAAAACGACAGAGACGTGGTGTGACCTTATTTGAGTCTAAAAAGCTGATGAGAGACCGCAACTATTTCGGAGCAACAATGGTGCAGTTTGGCGAGGCAGATGCCTTGATTTCAGGCTTAACAAAAGATTACGGTTCAACCATCAAGCCTGCACTTCAGGTAATAGGTATTGAAGAAGGAGTAAACCGGGTTGCCGGAATGTATATGATGCTTACGAAAAATGGGCCAGTATTTTTTGGAGATACTACCGTAAATGAAAATCCATCAGTTGATGAACTGGTTGATATTACCACCCTGCTTGATCACTCAGTGAAAAAGTTTAATGTGCAGCCAAGAATAGCGATGTTGTCTTATTCAAATTTTGGATCAAATGACGGTATAGTACCTCAAAAAGTTCGTCAGGCGGTAAAAATACTGCATGAAAAGCATAAGGAAATTATCGTGGATGGCGAAATGCAAGCTAATTTTGCAATGAACCCAGACCTATTGAAAGATAATTACCCTTTCAGTAGTTTGGTTGGAGCTCCTGCCAATGTTTTAATTTTCCCCAACCTGGAATCAGGTAATATAGCCTATAAGTTATTACAAGAATTAGGAGGTGCCGAGGCTGTAGGTCCAATCCTTTTGGGATTGAATAAGCCAGTGCATATATTGCAGTTAGGTAGTTCGGTTCGTGAAATTGTGAATATGGTTACTATTGCAGTTGTTGATGCTCAAACGAAAGAAGAGCAGAATTCGCCCGTTGTAACACGTGTGAAAAGCATTTTCAAGAGGGCGCTGAAAGTAAAATAAAAATCTTTAGTTTGAAGATAATGGAAATAAATATTATCCGTTAATTGTTATGTATGCGTATATAGATGGTAAACTGGCATTTAAATGCCCAACTTATGTTGTAATTGATGCGGGTGGAATAGGATTTCAAATAAATATATCACTAAATACCTATGGAGCCATACAGGATACAGAGCGATGTAAACTCTATACCTGGCTTCATGTAAAAGAAGATGGGCATACCTTATATGGGTTTTATGAGGAAGGTGAACGGCGTTTATTTCTACATCTTATTTCAGTCTCTGGCATTGGTCCGAATACCGGAAGGATGATCTTATCTTCCATAACACCTGCAGAGATACAAACTGCTATTGTTAAAGGAGATGTTCCACTGATTCAGAGAATAAAGGGTATTGGCCCTAAATCTGCACAGCGAATGATCCTTGAATTACAGGATAAACTGAAGAAGGAAGGTCCTGATTCGTTGATAACCATGCCAAGTCATCATACAGCCAAGGAAGAGGCATTGTCAGCGTTAGTGATGTTAGGATTTACAAAAAATATTGCTGAGAAGTCATTGGATACTGCTATAAAAACTGGATCTGAAAATTTATCCGTAGAGCAATTGATAAAAATTGCTCTAAAAAGTTTATAATTGTTATCAATATTGTCTGGAAATTGAAGAATGCAGCTACTTTTTGCCTCAAGAGTTATATTTGTTTCTTCATACTATTTTTTGGAGGGCAGGCTATTGCTCAAAATACCGCTTCTACAAAGGACACCTCAAAACTAGTATATCCTTTTCAGGATTCCAAAACTCTGCAGTTAAAAAAGCAAGCTGGAATATTTCTTCCTAATCCTTCCAATATTCAGCGTAGTGTTGAATTCGATCCTTTATCGAAAAGATATATCATTCGGGAAAAAATAGGTGATCGTTTGTACAGAGCTCCGCAATACCTCAGCATCGAAGAATATCAGAAATATGAAAATGAGCTTATCAAACGTAATTATTGGCGTGAGCTTTCAGATCTGCCACTTTCTGAGGCCCGTGAGCCGGGATTCATACCTCCAGTAAAAATAAACAGTAAATCTTTTGAACGTTTATTTGGTGGAAACACCATAGAAATACGCCCGCAGGGATCTGCCGATCTTACCTTTTCAGGCCGTTTAAGCCGTAATGAGAATCCATTATTTAATGAACGTCAGCGCAAGCAAGGCAATTTTGACTTTGACCAGCGGATACAGATGAATGTTGTTGGTCAGATTGGTGATAAGATGAAGATCACAACCAACTATAATACCGAAGCTCAGTTTGATTTCGAAAATCAGGTTAAGCTGGATTATACTGGTTTTACTGGTAAAGATGATGAGATCATCCGGAAAATAGAGGCCGGTAATGTAAGTCTTCCTTTAAGCTCTTCGCTGATAACGGGCAGTCAGGCTTTATTTGGATTGAAGACCCAGCTTCAGTTTGGACGCCTAAATGTAACTAGTATTTTTTCACAGCAGAAATCACAACAGCGCGAAATATCGATCACAAACGGTTCGCAACAGAATGAATTTACTATCTCTGCGGATAATTATGAAACCAATAAGCATTATTTTCTGGCTCAATATTTCAGAAATAATTACAGTAAAGCATTGGAGAATATTCCGATTAATAGTTCGAATGTTAATATTACAAAGCTCGAAGTTTGGGTAACCAACCGTGCAAATACTGCGGCCAACTCAAGAGATGTTTTGGCATTCCTTGATTTGGGAGAGAATAGGGTCTACAATACCAACCAGGTTCAGGGAGGTGCTGGGTTCTCTGTTTATCCTGCCGGCTTTGCAGGTCCGGGTTTTGCCCAGCAATCGAATAATTTATTGCAGGTTTTGCCTCCGGGTGTTAGGCTCTCCAACTCCAATAATGCGAATGCATTTTTTCAGCCAGGCGGTGGAGGAACTGATAATTTTGCTAAGCTGACTTTTGCTCGTAACCTTACCGACAAAGAATATATATTGAATCCCCGTCTTGGCTATATTTCCCTGAATACGGCCCTGAATGCTGATGAAGTACTGGCTGTAGCCTTTCGATATACTATTAATGGTGTAGAATATCAGGTAGGGGAGTTTTCTACAGATGTTCCTGTCAATAACTCAACCCCGGAAGTTCTGTACGTGAAGCTTTTGAAGAATGAAACACTCAAGACCAGCTTGCCTACCTGGGACCTGATGATGAAGAATATTTATACGTTGGGTGCTTATCAGGTAAGCCGTAACGACTTCAGATTGAACATTTTCAGACTTGATGAGGATACTGGTATTGAAAAACCTCAGATGACCGAAGGGAAGAATACAAAGGGGAAATTGTGGATCCAAATGACCAATCTAGATAATCTGAACCAGCAGAATGATAGAAAGCCCGATGGTTATTTCGATTTTTTGGAAGGGATAACCATTGATGCGCTAAATGGCCGTATAACTTTTCCATTGGTTGAACCTTTTGGGGCAGACCTGGCTAAGCGATTTGATCAAGTTACAGAGAGAAATCTGATCGACAAATATGTTTATCAGCCTTTGTATGATTCTACTAAAGTTATTGCCCAACAATTGTTTGCAAAGTTAAACAGGTACCAGATCAAAGGTACCTATCAGTCGCAGGGAGGTTCTGAATTTCAGCTGAATGCCATTAATATCCCACCAGGATCTGTGCAGGTAATCGCCGGTACTTTGCCATTGCAGGAGGGCGTAGATTTTACAGTTGATTACAATATAGGTTTGGTCAGGATCTTAAATCAGGCATTATTGAATTCCGGACAACAAATCCGGATCAAAATGGAGAATAATGAACTCTTTGGTTTACAGCAAAGATCCCTCACCGGTTCAAGATTTGACTACCGGGTGAATAATAAGCTTAATCTGGGTGGCACTTTAATGAACCTTACCGAAAAGCCACTTACACAAAAGGTGAATATCGGGGAGGAAGCTATTTCAAATACCATTTGGGGACTTGATGTAAATTACAGCTCGCCTTCCCGGTGGCTTACCCGAATGGTCGATAAAATCCCATTCATCAATACAAAAGAGGCATCGAGCATCACCTTCTCAGGTGAATTTGCACAGCTTGTTCCTGGACACCCAAGAGCATTAAACTTTGCCGGCAGCAGGAATGGAGCAAGTTATCTGGATGATTTTGAGGCCAGCAGATCTTTAATTGATATTAAAAGTGCCATATCCTGGCAGATATCAGGAACACCACAACTATTTCCTGAATCGCGACTTAATAATGACCTGGCCTATGGTTATAATAGGGCGCGATTAGCCTTTTACAATATTGATCCTATATTTTTTATAACCGGTAATTCTCTTACTCCTGATAATATCCGCAGAGATAAAAATGAGTTGTCAAACCATTATGTACGACAGGTTTTTGAACGGGAGGTCTTTCCTTTTAAAGAATCCAATACCGGGCAGGCCATTATTATGCCAACCTTTGATCTTGCCTATTATCCCACTGAAAGGGGGCCATATAATTTCACTACAAGCGGCTTAACCCAAGATGGAAATCTTACTAATCCAAGAAGCAGGTGGGGTGGAATTTTCAGAAAGCTGGAAACGAATGATTTTGAAGCGCTGAATATTGAATTCATCGAATTGTGGATGCTCGATCCTTTTATTTATAACAAGACCAGTCGGGGTGGCGACTTATATTTTAACTTGGGAAATATTACTGAGGATATTTTGAAGGATGGAAGAAAAAGTCTAGAGAATGGATTGCCAGCAGATGGAAGTACGGCAAAAACAGATCCTACAAATTGGGGAAGAGTTCCAAAACTTCAGCCGGTAATTCAGGCTTTCGACAATAACCCTACATCCAGACAATTTCAGGATGTGGGAATCGATGGTTTGAGCTCTGTGGATGAACGCCAGCAGTTCAGCTCATTTCTAAATCAGATAAAAGCAAGTGTAAATCCGCAGGCGGGCTCTATTTTGGATAGTGACCCTGCCTCTGATGATTATCAATATTACCGTGGATCTAACCTCGATCAGGCAAATGCAGGCATCCTCAAACGATATGAAAAGTATAATAATCCGGAAGGAAACTCGAAAACCTCTCAGCAGTCTTTAGATCAAACCGGAATTGAAAATACCGCGGCAACTTCTTTCCCTGATGGGGAAGATATAAATCGTGACAATAATTCCACTCAGGCAGACGAATACTATCAGTATAAGTTATCCATACGCCCACAAGATTTGCAGAGCGTGGGAAGCAACTATATTTCTGATATTATTTCTGCCTCCGTCAGACTGGCAAATGGTAAGCAGGAAACTGTGAGATGGATTCAATTCAAAATACCGATTGCTGATTATATTCAAAAGGTTGGTAATATTACAGATTTTAAATCCATAAGATTTATTAGGATGTTCACGACCGATTTCGCTGATACCACGGTTATGCGTATGGCAAAATTGCAATTAGTTAGAGGTGAGTGGAGAAGATATAATTCGGAAAATAACCCCACTAAAGTAATTACAGATCCAACTTTGATCAATCCTGGACTCGACAATTCTGTGATTGATGTAAGTGCTGTAAACATTGAAGAAAACGGAAAGCGTACACCTATCCCATATGTTCTTCCTCCGGGCATTACCCGGGAAATCGACTTTACTAATTTCCGTGGTGAATCCCGTCAGAATGAGCAGTCACTTTCATTAAGTGTTAAGAACCTTAGAGATGGTTATGGTCGTGCTACTTTTCGTACAACATCTAATGATTTCCGTTCATACAGGCGTATGGAAATGTTTATTCATGCTGAAGGTGATCAGCTGAGAGACAATGACCTTCGTGCATTCCTTCGGGTGGGTACTGATAATCAGGATAATTACTATGATTACGATATCCCATTGAAAGTAACAAATCCGGGCACGAATGATCCCGGACTAATTTGGCCTGAACAGAATAAGCTGGATGTAGAACTCAGGTTATTTCTTGAAGCCAAAGCTGCCCGTAACAGGGCTGTGTTTAACGGTCAGCCATGGCCAATAAACCGCCCATACATCTATCAGGATGGGGTAAATATCATTACTGTGAAAGGACAGCCTGATTTGAGTAAGGTGCGTGTATATATGCTGGGGGTGCGTAACCCTTTGAGGAATACGGCAAATCCGGGGCTTGATGACGGATTGGATAAGTCAGCACAAATTTGGTACAATGAGTTGCGTTTAACCGATTTTGACGAGGGTGGCGGATGGGGAGCTACTGCGAGGATGAATGCAAAGCTTGCAGACTTTGCAGATATTACGATCTCTGGAAGTAAGAGTACCATTGGATTTGGGTCAATTGATCGAAGGGTCAGTGAGCGTAACCGTGAA
>JBIIWE010000433.1:0-3011 GCA_044339075.1 Daejeonella sp.
GAATGCTTCGGGAAGATAGCCCATTTCACGGAAACCACGTGTTGTTTCTCCGGATTTTGGATCTTTCCAGTTCATTGCATAAACAGGGAATCCAAGCCTGTCACCATCGCGTTTGCTTAGTTTTCCATTACCATCAGGTTTAAGGATGAGAGGAAGATGTACCCACTCCGGCATATCTGCTTTCCATCCAAGGTATTCCCAAAGAAGGATATGTACCGGTGCCGAAGGAAGCCATTCTTCACCTCTGAATGCATGGCTGATTTTCATTAAATAATCGTCAACAACTACTGCCAGGTGGTAGGTCGGCATACCATCAGCTTTTAATAATACTTTATCATCAACCAGGTTGGTATCAAAACTGACATCGCCGCGAATCATATCAAAAAAGTGCAGGGTTTCATTTGTAGGAACTTTGATACGGATCACATGCGGAATCCCCTGATCAAGTAATGCTTTTGTTTCTTCAACGGTTAGATTTAATGAATTCCGCATAAAACTGCGATTTTCATGTCCGTAACGAAAGTTTGGTGTTATTTGCCTTTGTTCATCCAGTTCCTCAGTAGTATCAAATGCATAATAGGCATATCCATCTCTAATCAGTTGTTCGGCATAGATCCTGTAATTTGCTTTGCGCTCGCTCTGACGATAAGGGGCAAAAGGACCACCATTTTTTGGGCCTTCATCCGGATTTAATCCGCACCATGCAAGACAATCTAAAATATATTGTTCTGCACCTTCTACATAACGGTTTTGGTCGGTATCTTCAATTCTCAGGATAAAGTCGCCGCCATGTTTACGGGCAAACAAATAATTAAATAATACAGTTCTAACTCCTCCCAGGTGTAAACCACCGGTAGGGCTAGGGGCAAAACGTACTCTTACTTTTTTAGTGATATCAGGCATGCGGTAAAGATAAAAGAATGTTATCAGTTGTCAGTTATGTGTTGTCAGTTCGGAGTAAATAGTTGATTTTCGAATACGGTGGTTCTTCAGGGGGATGTTTCAAATACCATTATTTTCCACTGCTTTGGTATTACAATTGCATTTCCTTTTGTAATTTGCTGAAATATATGAATCCATACGATAGGAAACGCCGCTGGAAGTTTATTTTACTCGCATTTGCACTAATAATTGTGAGTGCATCGCTATGGTATACCGACTATCTGGTTAGGAATATATCCACTGCGGAGCGTACCAGAGCTGAATTATGGGCAAAAAGTACCCGTAATATAATCGCCATGCCCGATGTGAATGATGAATATATAACCTTTATCTACAGCATGCGGGATAGTTTGGCAGTTCCGGCAATCGTGGTGGATTCTGCTGAAAATATCATCACCTGGCGTGGGCTCGACAGTACAAAAACAAATTTTGACCTGGAGGCTGATTCTAAGAAAAAGTACGATCCTAAATATTTTAAATCTCAGCTGAAAGAGATGAAATCTCAGCATCCGCAGCCGATAGTCCTAGAATTAAACAATCGGAATAATGATAAATGGTATGTCTATTATAGGGATTCTACCTTATTAACTCAATTGAGGGCTTTTCCTTACGTACAATTGTCGGTGATCGCGATCTTTTTGCTGCTTGCCTATGGGGTTTTCAGTTCTTCCAGAAAATCTGAGCAGGATCAGGTTTGGGTAGGTCTGGCTAAAGAAACAGCTCATCAGTTAGGTACACCAATCTCTTCTTTAATGGCCTGGGTAGAGCTTCTTAAATCTAAGTTTAATGCTCCCGATGATCCTCTTATTATTGAAATGGAGAATGATGTGAAGAGACTTGAAACGGTTGCTGATCGATTTTCCAAGATCGGCTCAAAACCCATTCTGCATAATCATGTGGTGTATGAAGTGGTTGAAGAATTTGTCAATTATTTCAAAGTGAGGGTGAGTGATAAGATCGAATTCATCTTATCTGGAGACAAGCAGGTTGAGGCACTGGTTAATGTGCCTTTGTTTGACTGGGTTATCGAAAATATACTTAAAAATGCTGTGAATGCCATTGAGGGACAAGGAAGCATTAAGGTTGAGATCAAAGAGAATTTGGTAAAAGAACAGGTTTTCATTGATATCACAGATACGGGTGCCGGTATTCCCAGATTAAAATTTGATACTGTTTTTCAACCAGGATATACCACCAGAAAACGGGGTTGGGGACTTGGGCTCTCTCTCACCAAACGCATTGTAGAGAATTACCATCAGGGTAGTGTTTTCGTAAAGGATTCTGAATTAGGGAAGGGTACAACCTTTCGGATAGTTTTAAAAAGTAATATGACTTATGAAGCGACCACACACTGAAGAATTTCCGCTTTTTTATAAAGGATATGTCGATACGGTTAGCGATGATGTATTGACTGAGCTGGAACAGCAGATAGAATCATTTCCTGCTTTGTTAAGGAATGTTCCTGGTGAAAAGGCATCATTTGCTTATGCTGAAGGAAAATGGACAATACAGGAACTGGCTGGGCATGTAATTGATACTGAACGGATAATGGCTTATCGTGCTTTGCGCATTGCCCGAAATGATGCTACACCATTGCCGGGATTTGACGAAAATGATTATGTGTCAAATGCTCATTTTTCAGACCGGAGTTTGGAAAGCCTTGCGGATGAGTTTGCAGCCTTGCGAAAGGCTAATATGTATCTGATCAGATCCCTGAACGACATTGAGATCGATCGCTCTGGAATTTCAAATGAAAAACCAATCAGTGTGAGAGCTTTGATCTTTATTATGGCCGGGCATGTAAATCATCACGCCGCAATTCTTAAGCAAAGATATATATGATCTGGTCAAGAGAATTTACTATTGATGAACTTAATGGTCGTCCCAAAGGCCATATTGGCGATCTTTTAGGAATTGAATTTACAGAGATTGGTCCAAATTCTGTTTCTGCCCGTATGCCGGTTAATGAAAAGACTCATCAGCCTTATGGTATCCTGCACGGTGGTGCTTCGGTAGTTCTGGCCGAATCATTGGGTAGCGTAGCTTCAAATATGATTATCAATTCTGAT
>JBIIWE010000434.1:0-3000 GCA_044339075.1 Daejeonella sp.
ATGAATTTGTATTTCCAACCCGGCCTTGTTTTACTCCCCTGTCTTTAATGTTTTTTTCGATGTCGGGACGGGTAGGCATATACATTGCTGTAACTACCCTTCCTGTGATGATTTCATCATTCAATGTTTTCCAGCCATGTTCGAACTGATTTACATATCCCATGACCTTCAAAACCTGCCAGGCATCATCAAGACCTATTTTTTTAGCTCTTTCAAGTAAATTATCAGCCACTTTAGGTCGGCCATCAGAAAAACGATCGCCTTTCCATTCAGAAGTTAAGAAAGTAAGCTCTTCTTTTGGAATTGTTTGTGCACACAACGAGGCTTGATAAGAAACGCTAGCAAAAACAAATGATAACAGTAATTTAACTTTCATATTTTAAATTTAATAGTATAAATAAACAAAAATTATTCAAATAATATTCAGATCAGCTCCATTCTTTGATTCGAATTAATAAGCTATTTCTATATTTTTACTTTTTTACATTTTTTGAACCTCCTGGTAAGGTGACCTTCCAGATACTTCCAGCCTTGGCATCATATTCAATAATATACAAAGAGTTACCAAGCAAAACAGCATCTGACGGATTATTGAACGAATCTACAATACGGGTAGTTTTTACAAAATAATTATCACTCAATTTATCATATGACATTTTGAGGTGTAGAAGATCTCTTCCTTGGTCTGTAAATGGCTTCATTAAGCTAGATTTAGATCCAAGCGTATTTCTAAGAACAAAACCATCGCCCTTAAATTCAGCAGAAAGTTTTCGCTTGGTATCAAAAACAAGACCTAAGGGCGAACTGTGAGCTGTAAACGTACTGATACTTACTCCGGTATTATCTCCATCAAGTATTTTACCGGAATGCCCTCTGTACTCATTGGCATCAGGACCAAGATTTTGAACGCCGGGACTAAATTTTACACCTTCGGGTACTTTAGGGAAATCTGGATCATTTCTGAAATACTTCATCAACATACCATGAGAAGTAGCATTTAGAAATGGATCTTTTTTAGGATCGGGTATAAAATCAGGATATTGCTGCGGATTTTCAAGACCTCCCATGACCCATGGAAATCCATAATGTCGGCCTTGTCTTACCCAAAACATATCTTCAGAATGATCATAGTCTGAAGAGTTGACAACAGCAAATAAATTACCTTCAGGATTAAAGGCCATATCATAAGCATTACGAATCCCTTCAGCATACAGATAAGCATCTGCTTTTAATTTGTTTATATCATTAGGTAATAACAAATTCTCTGCATTGACAGGTATCCGAAAAATTTTGGTAGTTAAAGCATTATCTCGTGCATTAATATAAACTCCCTTGTCATCCTGAATTTCGCCATGTCCGGTTCTGGAGCCAGAAGTAATGTAAATATATTGTTTATCCGGACTCAGTACCAAGGCATTCCATCCATGATCCCAGGTTGTTGCATTTAATCCGTAAACTTCTGTATTAAAAACAACAGTCAACTTTGGTGTACTGTTGGGTATAATTGAAAACCGCACCAATCTTCCGGTGGTACCTCTGTTACTATTTTCAATAGTGTTGCCACATAAAAACAATTCAGAACCAGCAAAAACAGCCCCCTGCAATTTTTTTATACCATGATCATTAACTGTTAGAATTTGTTCAGAAACAACAGAGCCATTCTTTTGGCTGAGGTGAAAAACACCGCCATCAAAGGTTGTGTAATAGAAATCACCAGACACCGGATGAATCAATATGCGAACTGCATTCGCTTGGACATCGGCAAATTTTTCAATTAAAATATCAGGCCGTAAGGGTATGGGTGTTGATTGAATTACCGGCTTTAATCTTGTAGTAACCGTTTTTTCGTCCTTTGCTTTAGAATCATTCTGAGCGTAACAAATAGAAGGCACGATCAATAAACTGAGCAGACCAATTAAATAAATACTTTGTTTGATTTGCATTTTTTATTCTGTTTTACCTAATTCCCTAAGAAATACAATTAATTGCCAGCGCTGCTCTTCAGTTAAAGCTTCTTTAAAAGGAGGCATGTTACCTTTTCCATTGGTTAATTTCCAAAATAAAGCGCCATCTTTTTGTTTGATCACTCGTTGATCATGAAAATTTGCAGGCCTGATTCCCATAGATCCACCTGCTGGACCATCTCCATAACCTGTATCTCCATGACATGAAAAGCAGTACATATTGTATAGCTCTTCGCCCTTTGAAATGTGTTCCTGAGATACTGCTAGTGGATTTTTAAGAGAATCGGCTGATACCGGGGCTAGCCATGCTTCTTTCTTTAATGTATCCTGCAAAAACATAGAATCAACCTGTTTATATGAAACAGACTGATCATTAATTGAAGAAGAGAGTAGTATAACAGCAACAGTGCTTAGTGATAAAAGAGTATAAAAATTATATTTTTTCAAAGCATTAAAATTTATTATCAAACAGTTTTTTGCAACACTATTACAGCCAATACAAATTCCGAAAAATTGATATTGGCTGTACTAAATTTGAAATCAAAAATTACAGGATTGCTCCTGCTATTTTTTTTAATAATTAAATATAGGCTATCGCATCCATTTCAACAAGAGAATTACCCGGTACGCCACCTTTAGCAACGGCAAGGGTAGAGCGTACAGGAGGTTTTTTTCCAAAACGACCTTTATAAATCTCATTCATTCCACTGTAATCTGCTATATCATTTAAATATACAGTTACTTTCAAAACTTTTTCCATTGATGATCCGGCTTTTATTAGCTCTTTTTCAAGCTCTTTCAATACAATTTCAGTATGTGCCTTAATCTCAAAAGGTGCGCTATGAGCTCCTTTACCAGCGATATAGACCAAACCATTATGTATTACATGGCCAGAAAACATAGGAACGTTTTGAACAGAAGTGATATTTCCTGCAACCTTTTCAGGCGATGATTCAATTCCTTTGGCATTGGCCACTACACCTAATCCGGTTACTCCTACTACTGAAGCAAATAATTTCTTTAGTACTGATCTTCT
>JBIIWE010000435.1:0-2989 GCA_044339075.1 Daejeonella sp.
ACCTTTATTCTTGGAGATGACAGGCAGGTATTACAAACTGTAACAGAAGGAGGTACTTATGGCGAAATGTATATGGCATCTTGGAGAAAAGATACACAAGGAAGACGCTTGGTGAGTCCGGCAGGTGTTCCATTAATTTTAACTACAAAGACCGCTTATGTAGGCAATTACAATCCAGATTATATGTTAGGTGTATCTAATTCTTTTAACTTTTCAAACCTTTCAATGAGTTTCCTTCTTGACTATAGACATGGAGGGACGGTTGTAGGTGGAACCCAGGCTGCCATGGATGGAAATGGCACTTCCAAAAATTCGCTTATGGGCAGAGATGGAGGAATTGTACTTGATGCTTATACAGAAGCCGGTGTTAAAAATACCGCAAATATTTCTGCCGAAACCTATTATCAGGCCGTAGGAAACAGAACCCCAATAGGTGACCTATATGCATACTCTGGCACCAATTTACGATTAAGGGAAGTTGCACTAGGATATAAAATTCCAACTAAATTGGTTTCAAAATCCGGTTTTATACAATCCGCTAAATTATCTCTTGTTGGAAGAAATTTAGTCTTCTTTAAGCGTGATGCTCCATTTGATCCAGAAATAGCTATGGCAGTATCAAACAGAGGAGGTATTGAATATGCTTCATTACCATCTACCCGAAATTTCGGCTTAAACCTAAAATTATCTTTTTAAGAAATTAATTATTAATCAGGTTAGTTCTTATCTAACAAAAATAAACGAATGATGAAAAATATTTTTAGAACCTATAGAATTGCATTCCTTGGATGCATTCTAATGATTAGCACAATTTTTTATACCGGCTGTACTGATAATTTTGCGGAACTAAATACGAAGCCAAGTGGACTAAAAACCTTGGATGCTTCTGATGTGAGAAGTTTGTTTCCTTCTGCACAATACAATGTCTTTACAGAACGAACAGGTTATAATTGGCAAACCATGACCATGCTATTTGCAGGCATGTATTCTCAACATTTTGCCGGAGTGCAACAAGCACAGGAGTCGCACCGATATGTAATTGTTCAAAGGTGGATGGATATCTGGCCTGCAACCTACACAATTGTTATGCCGGCACTTAAGAGTATTATAGAAAATACAGAAGGAAAGGAGCCTACCCTTAACGCGATTGCCAGAATCTGGAAAGTTGAAGCATTGCACAGACTGACAGATTACTTTGGTCCAATACCCTATTCACAAATTGGAACCAAAGAAAGGAGCATTAAGTATGATTCACAAAAAGACATCTATTATGACTTTTTTAAAGAACTGGACGCTGCGACAGCTTTATTAAAAAGCAATATGGCCAAGGTTTCTTTTGCAGATAAGGATCTGTTATATCAAGGTGATAATGCCAAATGGCTGAGGTTTGCCAATTCATTACGACTTAGACTGGCAATCCGAATTTCGAATGTGGAACCAGCTAAAGCAAAACAAGAAGCTGAAAAGGCGTTTGCCGATGGTGTCATGACTGCCGTAAATGATGGTGCCTATATCAAAACATCTGCCGAGTTTCCTCACGGATTAAATGCACATATTGCTAGGAACAATAGCAGGATGAGTGCTACCATGGAAAGTCTCCAAAAAGGTTATAATGACCCGAGGTTATCTGTTTATTGGAGTCCTGCTCCAAGTGATGGACAATTTCGTGGTATCAGAAGTGGTTTGAGTATTGCTCAACAAAACCTTGCTGTTCATTCAAGAAATAATTTGTCAAATGTAGGATTGAAATATTCTCCAACAACAAGCAGCGTTACTCCCATGGTTTGCATGTATGCCTCTGAAGTTTATTTTCTAAGAGCTGAAGGTGCATTAAACGGCTGGAATATGGGGGGTAATGCAAAAGATTTATATGAGAAGGGCATTGAAATCTCCATGAATGAACATGGAATTATCAATGCCGGAACGATCAGTACTTATGTAAATGGGACAACGCCTGCAAGTGCTTTGAACGATATGTTCAAAAGCCCGCCGACTACGATGGTTCCTGTCAGGTTTTCTACAAACATAGATAGTCAAAGGGAGCAAATTGGAACTCAAAAATATCTGGCCTTATTTCCAGAACCACATGAGGCATGGGCAGAAATGCGTAGATCAGGTTATCCAAAATTTTATCCACTATTATTTTCTCAAAACCCGGACATTCAACCAAATAAGATGATTCGTAGGATTTCATTCCTAGACAGGGAAATTATTGCGAATGGTGAAGCTGTAAAAGCGGCTGTCCCCTTACTTGGGGGAGGCCCGGATAATGTGGCAACACCACTTTGGTGGGACAAAAATCCAAAATAATTGCTAGAATTCGACTATATTATAACAAACAGAACCAGAAGTTCTTATTTATATGGGACTTCTGGTTTAACTAACACACGCTTTGCATTTATTACAATTCAACATTCAACCCTAATGCTATTTAAACCAAGCAAAATGGCTTATTTTTTATTCTTATGAAATGGTAAAATCTGATAATAATAATACTGGCATGGATTCTATTCATAAGGTATCCCGAAACGAAGATTATTCTAAAAACTCACTTAGTCAATCCTATAAAATGAGTTCGACCGAAGTTCCAGTTGAAGGTAACTCCGGATTAGAACGACGTAATTTTATTCAAAAGACTATTTTAGGTATCGCTGGGCTATCCCTATTTCCTAATAAATCCAAGGCTAAGAATAAGGATAAATTGAATGGCATTTTGAACAACACATCATTGGCAGCACTCAAAGAGGACACTTATTGGAATAGAACCGACAGCTTTGAAGAGAAGCTGAATTTGCTCCAAAAGGCCTGGGATCGTAAAGATTATCGGATTGTCAACTCTATTTCAAACTCAATTCGAATAAGTGGGATACAAGCTCAGGTTGATCAAGCAAATGTTTTAACTCCTGATTCCTCCAAATCTCATTTTGTAGAGGTATCAACCCTGCCTGAATCAATTAAAAACTGGGCAAAAGGCTGGAAATACTGCAAA
>JBIIWE010000436.1:0-2982 GCA_044339075.1 Daejeonella sp.
CAAATATTAAAAATATGCTTTTATTATACCTTAAATACATAAGGTTTGAGTACAGCTGGTACCACCAAGAAAGCCACTTACTTAACTGGAGGGCACTGAAAAAGTGGTCATTTTCTAATGGGCTTTTCAAACGACCAAGTTGAACATGATTTTCATTTGGTCGTTTTTTATTGTCGATAGTTCGGGTTGGTCGTTTTGGAGTGGTTTTGGAGTGGTTTTGGTCTTGGCTTTGGGATATTA
The DNA here is from genome assembly GCA_044339075.1 of Daejeonella sp. Classification (GTDB taxonomy): domain Bacteria; phylum Bacteroidota; class Bacteroidia; order Sphingobacteriales; family Sphingobacteriaceae; genus Daejeonella. Next base: position 241 of record JBIIWE010000436.1, read on the forward strand.
GTAGTAATCCCAATAGTGTTTTTGTCAGGATTTAAGGTCTTATTCAATTAGCTTTAGTATCCTTTTTAAGTTCACAGTGAAGATCGCCATTGCGCCCTGCATCTCCATGTTGGCCAAACCATAAGCTATTGCCCGGCCATAACCATGTACGTTTTTTAACTCGCTGTTCTTCGCTTCGATCTTATACCTGTGTTTTATGTTTTGTTTATAATGATCAGTTTGCTCAAAGGCTATTTGCTGCTGGTGCAGGTCTGATCTTATGGTAATTGAATAGGTTTTGGTCTTTGACCCCGGTTTATAACAATTCTCTCTCAATGGACAGGTTTTGCATTTTTCTACGTCAAAGTAATAGGTCTCTGCTTGGTTTTTTCCTCTGTTCTTCTTTCCCTGGCGGGCTTTTCGGAACTAATTGCAATTGAATAGATTCTCCACCAAATGGTATTGCATGATGCCTCCGTCTGTATTGTGAATGATGTGCTGCTGTGAAATCGGAGTATTTGGTACAGCAAAATAAAAAAGGGGTGCTCCAGACGGAGTACCCCTTTTATTTTATGCAATAGTATTAGAAAGACAAGCCACCTTTTAAATTAAGATAACTGCCTTCTTTCGAAAAGCCATAGCCGCCCGAAATGAGCATTTTGTTATAAAGATTAAGTCAAATTCCCGGGCCGTAGCCTTTGTGCCATTCGCTGGTGTCTGGACCGTCTGAATAGACCCTCCCTGAATCAAAAAATCCAAACAGGCCCATGTCTGTATATTCCGGTGAAACGGACCACCCTATTCCGTGGCAAACTGACCACCTAAAAGGCTGGCGGACGGTTGTCTCAAATGCGATAGAATCGTGATTAAAAGTAGTTATTTATTAACGGTTATATTTCCTACATTTCTGCCTCTGGTTTTCGCTTTTTTCTCATCGATTCTCCGGTGAGTTCCAGGCGGTGTGCATCGTGTACGATCCGGTCCAGAATGGCATCGGCAATCGTCTTCTCACCAATCACTTCATGCCACTTGCTAACCGGAAGCTGCGAGGTAATGATCAGGGAATTTTTACCGTGACGGTCTTCGATGATCTCCATCAAGGCAGCCCTATTCTTAGCATCAAAGGGCTGTATTCCGAAGTCGTCCAGACATTGATTGCCTGATAACTTATTCCAAGTAATGCGGCCAGCTCTTGAAGAGCCAGCACGCACAGATTAATTAGATAATTAATAGTCGAGTCTTTCATAACGATTGTTTTCTAACGCTTCTAAACTTTATATAAGGCTGCCTAGAGGCTGGCAATTATAGAGCCAATAGATAACCTTGCTTACTTCTTCATTGGAATTTCTGATTTAATTCATAATTGATTTATACATTCATTGAAGGTGAATTCCTGGTTTAATACCACTAGTATTTATTCACATTAAAAATATTAATTTTTAATGTGAATACTATTTCGGAGATAGGCTTTAATGTCATAATTCCCCATTGGCATTAAAAAATGAATTTTTTAATGCTAAATAGTATATTTGTATATGGCATACCCAATCAATCCAGACAGAAACCTGCCCTGGAACGGACTTCCAGACTTACCTATCGATAAGGAGCTTTATCAGGATCTCGATATCTATGAACAATTAGGGAACGCAAAAGCTGCCCTGGCGCGTTTGCATGGCCGTAGTATTGTTATTCCTAATCAAGGACTGCTCATCAATTCGATCAGTTTGCAGGAAGCAAAGGCATCGAGCGCGATTGAGAATATTTTCACCACCGACGACGAACTTTATAAAGCTTTTAGCGAGCAGAATATCAGTCAGGCAAACGGACCGGCCAAAGAAGTATTATATTACCGTGAGGCGCTCTGGGATGGTTTTCAGTACTTAGGAGAGAATCAGCGGGTGGATGTTAATTACTTTGTCAAAATTTACCGGATTGTCAGCCAGTTTTCTGATGGCATCCGCACACCGATTGCACAGACCGTGATCAAAGAAGGCGGAAGCGGCCCAAATGCCGGAAAAACGTTTTATACGCCACCGCGTGGGAAAGGCGTTTTAGAGGTCAAAATGGGAAATCTGGTTGATTTCCTAAATGACGACACGAAATATCCGATCGATCCGCTGCTGAAAATGGCTATCGGACATTATCAATTTGAGGCCATACACCCATTCCGTGACGGTAATGGGCGTACTGGCAGAATCTTTAATATCAATTACCTGACTCAAAAAGGTCTTCTGGACTACCCGATTCTATTTTTAAGTAAATTCATTATCGATCATAAAGATGACTATTACTCCGGGCTTGCTGGTATTACGCAGCGGGGAAGCTGGAAAACCTGGTTGATGTATATGTTGAAAGCAGTCGAGGTAACGTCGAATATAACCTACGACAAGATCAACGATATTATATCGGCTAAAGATGCTATCCTTTCTGCAGTAGAAGCCGAAACTGATATTCAGCGTCCGGATCAGCTGGTCGAAGCCATTTTTACCCAACCGTTCACTAAAGTCAGACATTTGGTAGAAAGCCGGACCTATGCCGAGAATACTGCCCGGCGATACCTGGATTTGCTGACCGGTATGGGCATATTGGAAAAGCGCGAAGTCGGTAAAGGTTTTTATTACCTGAATCTTGAGTTATATCGAATTCTCTCGGCTTAGTAATTTCATTAGACTATAATTTCGGTGATTTATTTCCTACGGTCGCTGTTCTCACCGTACCATATACCATCAAGTATTGATTTTTTAAAAAAAATGGCAAACTCTG
>JBIIWE010000437.1:0-2973 GCA_044339075.1 Daejeonella sp.
ATAATGAAGATAAAGAGGTGTTGCGATAATCACAGCCTGAATATCCTTATCCTGAAGAAGCTTTTTATAGTCGGTATACGATCTGGCTCCTTTCGCCGCAAGTTTCATTCCGCCCTGTAAGTTTTCGGGTATGATATCACAGCAGGCGACAAGTTCAAAGGACTGAATTGTACCTAGCAATGTTGCTAAACCCTGACCTCTGCTACCTGAACCAATTAGGCCGATGCGAATCGGACCAGTCTGGCCTAGACTTCCTTTTGATATGCTTTCATATCCAAATGCAGTTAAACCAGTTAATGCAAGGGCACCAGTTGCTATAAATTTTCTTCGTGACCTATCGTGTTTCTTCATTATTTATTGATCCAAATAATTGTTAACGCTTTAATAATGCTTTGCTAAACATAGAATCCAGACTTACGGGAATGCCACCCATTTTTTTACTTGCATCTGCGGCTTCCATAAACGCACATATTTCCAGTGTTTCTTCTGCACTAACAGGCACAACTCCTGTTTTAAAGAAATCAATGATTTTTAAGAGCAGTGGATTATAGCCTGCATATTCGCCTATTTGAGCTGTTCCTCTTTCTGCAAACACAGTACCCCCGTATAAAGCAGAAGCTGGAGGACCTCCATATGCAGATTTACCTGAACGAATTCCACGGAAAGTTCCTACTCTACCATCACTCCAAGTACCAGTAACCACATCAGTTTCAGGGGTACTCACTCTTACCACCTCTTTACAGCCTGTTCCCATAACAGTGAACAAGGATTCTACACCATGAATACCATACCAGAAAAGATCAGGATGAGTACTTTCTAGATGACATGGACTATATGTTTCGGCACCCAGAACTTTACCCAGCTTACCCGCAGCCAGCTCCTGTGCACCAGTGGTAAATCTTAAGGATGAAGAGGAGAAAACGCTAACATTGGCCTTCTTTGCAGCTGCGAAAATTGCACCAGCATCTGCCAGTGAAGCTGCAATTGGTTTATCAATAAATAAAGGCTTACCAGATTTAATTACCTCCAGGGCTTGTTCCAGATGTAGCCGACCATCATTCGTTTCTAAAAGAATGAAATCAACCTTTTTCAAGAGATCAGCAATTGAGCTCGTTATTTCAACACCAAGGGTTTTCATTTCTACGGTATAACCCGAAATTCTGTCAAAGCTGCTCTGTATTTCCTTGCTACCATAAGGATAGGCAGCAAGCACTTTAAATCCTCCAAACTCAAGACCAGCAGCAGGATTGTTCAGCGCTTTTGTAAAAGCAATACAATGGGATGTATCCAGCCCTATGATCCCTACTTTTGTTACTTTTGCAAACAATTGCTTCGAAGCGGGACTGAGGTTTTCAGCGAAACCATTGATACCTAATCCAATTCCTGCCGCAGCAAGGGCAGAAGTTTTAATAAAGGATCTGCGATTTTGTTCTGATCTCATTTTCATTAAATTATTGATGTTTTAGCAAAGAATTTCCACTGATATGAATGACAAAGAATTTCATGTATGAAAAGTAGAATAAACATCCCGGTTTTGCAAATTATGAGCCTTCGATTTTACGATTAGATCCCTTCGATTATTTAACTCCACGCTGAATTGGTATCATTTTAGGAGCTAAAACCCGAAACATCAAAAACCAGCAGGCCGATCTCTGCAATCAGCAATACCTGTAATTTATGAACGGTTGTTACTCATCGCAAGCCTCAGCTACCACTCATATCAGATAAACGGAACCGAAGGACGATTCTCCCGGTGTAAAACCGAGACAAAGTGCCGGAAAAATCAAAAAACAGATGCAGTTCATACCTATTGCACTTCAGAGCATTAGATTTTGGGATCATACCTAGCCGGCTTTCATATTTTGGTATCCCCCAAAAGCAGCGATCCCTGTTTTTTGATGAGTGGTGGTCTTGTGGTAAAGGGCACCTTGGAATTGAGGTCCAGATTGCCATCGGGATTGGTTACTTTTGGCCATCAAACCTGAACCGCCCTTCAGCGGCGAAAGCATGAACACCTTAAAAAAACAATAAAAGCTGGTGAATAACTAAGAGCCAAACCGGCGATAGAGGCTGGCAAGGTTACAGGGGGGGCTTGCTTTTCGAATTTTAAATAATGCACCCCATTTATTGCGTCAATGAAGATTTCTTGCTATTCCTTAATTTAACCGGACAGTAATGAAATTAAATAAGAAAAGAAGAATATATGTAAATAAAAGAGGCCAGATTAGACAAAAGAAGCTAATAATTTTATCTCATTTCTATAAAGAATGATCTTCTTTTCGTTTTCAAGCTGCTTCAAAAGTCTGGATATAACCACCCTTGCAGTAGCCAGTTCCTCGGCAATTAAATTATGAGAAGCCTTGATAACACTGGATCCGCTCATTCGCTGCTTTTCTTTTAAATAAGCGATCAATCGTTCATCTAGTTTATGAAAAGCGATACTTTCAATTGATTTTAATAGTTCTATAAAGCGCTCATTAAAACTCCGCATAATATAATTTTTCCAGCTAGGATAGGTACACAGCCAGTCATCTAGTTTAAGATGCGGAATAGCAATAAGTTCAACATTGTCTTCAGCTACAGCCCTTACCTCACTTTTCTTGGCTTCAAGGCAACAACTATAGGCCATTGAACAGCTTTCATTACTTGACAAATAGTATAGTAAGATCTCATTTTCTTTTTCATCCAGACGGGAGACCTTCACAGTACCTTGCAGAACGATGGGCATCATACGTACATATTTGCCATAATCCATGATCAGATCACCTTCTTTAAAGGTTTGAAAGATCCCGAACTGTTGAATCTCCTGTATTAACTGAGGTTCAAAAATGCTCTTAAGCTTATCAAGGTTAGCTATCATTAGAAATGAAAATTTAAAACAAAATTAGTTTGAAACAAATTTACCTTATTGATCACCATTTTACTGTTACCATAAGTTTCACCACCATTGATCTTAGCCACCAGAAGGAGTTG
>JBIIWE010000031.1:0-10471 GCA_044339075.1 Daejeonella sp.
GTATTAATGTTCATCATTTTAGGATGGAGCCACATCAACCCCGACAATTATGTGCCCTACATTCCAGAGAACACCGGTAAATTTGAAAATTTCGGATGGACAGGTATTTCAACGGGGGCAGCAGTAGTATTCTTTGCCTTTATTGGTTTTGATGCTGTATCAACTGCAGCTCAGGAAGCTAAAAATCCTCAAAAAGGCATGCCAATAGGAATATTAGGTTCACTGGTTGTTTGTACTATACTTTATGTACTTTTTGCTCACGTAATGACAGGTCTTGTGAATTATAAAGACTTTGCCGGTGATGCAAAACCTGCTGCAACTGCTTTTGCTATGACTGGTTATACCTATTTACAAGATGCTTTAATCATTGCAATCCTTGCCGGATATACTTCAGTTATTCTGGTAATGCTTATGGGTCAGTCACGTGTATTTTTCACAATGGCGAAAGATGGTCTATTACCAAAGTTCTTTGCAGCAGTTCATCCTAGTTTCCGCACACCATGGAAAACTAATTTATTCTTCCTTGTTTTTGTAAGTCTTTTCGCTGGATTAGTGCCAGTTTCAGATTTAGGACATATGGTAAGTATCGGCACATTGTTTGCCTTTACCTTAGTATGTATCGGAATCATGGTTCTTCGTAAATCACTGCCAAATGCAGTCAGACCATTCAGAACTCCATGGGTACCGTTTGTACCTGTAATGGGAATTATTGTTTGTGTGTATTTAATGTACACTTTGCCGGCAGAAAGCTGGTTTCGATTATTTATCTGGATGTTGCTTGGTGTGATCATCTATTTCATCTATGGTAAAAATCACAGTAAAGTTCGTGAACTGAGAGATGGTAAGATTGTTGAAAAAGACAAAGAGTAATCAAACTAATACTATTAATGAAAAAGGTTTCAGAAATTTCTGAGACCTTTTTTTAATTAAAGGTATTTTAATACCGATATAAACTATTGAAAATCTAAAGAATCACAACTATGGAAAATTTCAACTACAAGCAGATCCTATCTGTTACTATGATACTTTTTGCGATCATCGATATTCTAGGTTCAATTCCAGTTGTGATATCTCTGCGTAATAAAGTTGGCCATATACAATCTGAAAAAGCATCTATCGTTGCACTACTGCTCATGATATTTTTTCTCTTTATTGGAGAGGAAATGCTTAAAATCATCGGTCTTGATATTTCTTCTTTTGCGATTGCCGGTTCTGTGGTGATCTTTATTATTGCAATGGAAATGATATTAGGAATTAATTTATTTAAAGAAGAAGCTCCAGAAAGTGCATCTATTGTCCCGCTTGCATTCCCCTTGATCGCAGGTTCAGGAACACTGACCACACTCCTATCCCTAAAATCGGAATATGCCACTCAAAATATCATTGTAGGAATCATCCTGAATATGATCTTTGTATATATTGTATTAAAAAATACCCTCTTCCTGGAGAAAATACTAGGGAAAACCGGCTTAAATATCATGCGTAAAGCATTCGGAATCATCCTTCTGGCTATTGCCATAAAGCTGTTTAGAAATAACACGGGATTATAATTGATATTATTGGTCTTCAGGCTTGATTAACCGGGCTACAAACATGGTATCCGCCTTTCTAGTATAGCCTTGAATTAATTCTAAAGCTTCCAGCTTCATTCCATGTTCTGACTGAAGGAAACTTACAATATCTTCATTTTCCTCTCTGAAAACCGAGCAGCTTATATAGATCAGAGGTTTGTTAGATTTCAGATATTTTAATGCATTTCCTGCAATAGTCTTTTGCAAGTTTTGAAATCCCTTGATTTTATATTCCTCAAATTGACTGATCATTTCAGGAGTTCTTCCCCATGTTCCTGAACCACTGCAAGGAGCATCCAGAATGATTCCGTCAAATTCATAATGATGGAGTTCAGGATCAGGATTTGTTGTAAGATCAATCAATTTCTTTTGATAGGTACGTAATCCCGCTGCAATAAATCGTTCATCCAGGTTATCTAATACACTTTCCCGGATATCTGAAACCACAAGCTTAATATCAGGCTGTTCAGAAAATAATAATAATGATTTACCACCGGAAGCTGCACAGGCATCCCACCAATGTTCATAACGGTTGGGCTTAAAATAGTTCAAGGTATGCTGAGAAGAGAGATCCTGAACTTCATATGGTTTAACAGAATAAATTGAATCCGGAAATAATAAACCCAGGTTTGTTCCATTTGGCAATGCAATGGTAAAATCTCCAATTTGTGTGTATTCGATGCCACTTTCAAGGATTATTTTCAAAACGATGGGCAGTGCAGGAGGATTTATCCGTATAAACAGATCAGGCTGAATAAACAGAGAGGAAAGAAATTGATTTTCGTCAATTCCATCAGACAGGTGACTTGTAAATGGGAAAATATCAGTTAATACCAAGCCTTCATTCACTTCTGCATATTTTATCTTTTCATCAAGCGACAAATATATTTTTTCATTCAAATCAGGGCGAAAATGCAGAAGGAAGGGATTGTCTACCGAAGTGCACAAGAATTCCGCAAGGAAAAGTCTTTGCTCAGTTGTTTTATCTGAAAAGGCCCTTCCTAATCTGAAATAATTGTACAACAACCTGGATGCTGATCGCCGATCTGTTGATCCCATCTGCTTGTTTTTCTTAAAAAAATCAGGCAGAAATTTAGTAATAGGCCTATCTCCAGGGTAAGAATTAAGAACCTTCAAAAAGGTTCTGAGCTGCTGTTCTGATCTCATTTTACAGGCTGAAGTTCAAAATTATTATACCTGAGCAATATTAGCTCACGATTGATATATCCAAGTTTCGGATCTCTAGAAAACTTAAAAATAGTATGCAGGCCCTGATAAACGCCATCATCCAGATGATCAGCATAATCTTTTCCATACTTTTCAAGTAATCCTCCAAAATAAAAGCCTATATCAAACCCTTTAAATGAGTATTCTGAGGGTTCTATGCCATATTCATCCCGGTAACGTGCGATAAAATTTTTAACATTCTGTGCTTTATAATTCACGAAATATGATGTTGAGATCCTTGATTTAAGAGCCTGCATCTTTTCCTGACTTAAATATTTGGCCTTAATCCAGTTGGGGTGCCCAAATAACTCAATACTATACTTTTGATTTACCAGTTTATACAATTTATCAATTGTCGGCAGAAGAAATAACCTATCAGCAGATGCAATGATCACCAGGTTATTTTTTGCAGGATCCAAATAGCTTTCAATTGCAATAGCGGTAGGCCTTTCAATAATACGAAACTTCCCTCCCGACATCTTGGCCAAAGAGCTCTTGAAATAGGAAGAAAACTTTGCATCCTCAGTCTTCTGAGTATTGATCAATACCAAATTGACCAATTCAGGTTTGTAATTCAGGTAAATAAATTCAGCTATTTTCTGTCCGTGCTGATCAATTGTATTATTTACGGTAACCAGTCCCGGATTATTGAATTCAACCGGCATTGAGGCAGCCAAGGGTGAGACTTGTAAAGTCTCGCCTAATTCAGAGAAATCAGCAAAGGTCTTGATTGCTTCCGGAAAAACAGGACCAATGATCAAGTCATTACTTCTTACTGAACTTGCCATAGCCAGGTTTACCACTCTGGTTTCCTGACTTTGTGTATCAAATACCTGAAGATTAAAATTATGACCGTTTGTTATAAGCGAGTCGAGTGCAAGTTTAAAACCCTGATAAAAATCGATCGCCAAATCAGCTTTTGCAACATCCTTACGGACAGCAGTCTTAAGATTGATGGAATTTAATTCAAATGGCAACAAAAGAGCTATTGAATGATCAATTTTCTTTTTTACAGGTACAATTTCTTTCTTTATATCTCTTTCTGCTGGTGAAGGGATATCAACAGGTTTTGGTGCAGTAATTTTTTTTGAGCATGCAGATAAAAGAATCAGCATACTCAATAGAATTAAAAAATTATTCCCACTCAATAGTCGCAGGCGGTTTGGAACTAATATCATAAACAACTCTGTTAATTCCTTTTACATTATTAATTATTTCATTGGATATCTTAGCAAGAAGATCGTAAGGCAAATGACTCCAATCTGCAGTCATCCCATCCACAGAGCTTACGGCCCTTAAACAGATCACATGCTCATAGGTTCTTTCATCACCCATAACACCAACGGATTGTACAGGCAAAAATATAGCGCCCGCCTGCCAGACTTTATCATACCATCCTGAAGATTTAAGGTTATTAATGTAAATAGCATCTGCTTCCTGAAGGATGGCCACCTTCTCTGGTGTAATATCATCTAAAATTCGGATGGCTAGCCCTGGTCCAGGAAATGGATGTCTACCTAACAGTGCACTATCCATACCTAATGATTTACCAACTCTTCTAACTTCATCTTTAAATAGTGTATTTAAAGGTTCCACGACCTTAAGTTTCATAAAGTCAGGTAAACCACCTACATTATGATGTGATTTTATTGTAGCTGAGGGACCTTTAACAGAAACTGATTCAATCACATCAGGATATATTGTACCCTGTCCTAACCATTTTACATCCTGAACTTCATGAGCAGCGTCGTCAAACACTTCAATAAATACCCTTCCAATTGCTTTTCTCTTCGTTTCAGGATCCTTAACTCCGGCAAGTTGACTTAAAAATCGGTCACCAGCCCTTACGCCCCGAACATTTAGTCCCATATGCTGATAAGAATCCAAAACCTGTTCAAACTCGTCTTTACGCAATAAACCATTATCGACAAAAATGCAATGAAGGTTTTTACCAATAGCCTGATGAAGTAGAACTGCAGCAACAGAAGAATCAACCCCTCCGGATAAACCTAAAATCACTTTATCATCACCTATTTTATCCTTGAGCGCCTGAATAGTGGTTTCAATAAAAGCATCAGGAGTCCAATCCTGATTGCAACCACAAATATCTACCAGAAAGTTCTGAAGTAATTGTTTCCCATCTGTGCTATGTGTTACTTCCGGGTGGAATTGAATTCCATAAACCTTCGAATTCTTAATATGATAGGCAGCAACTTTTACAGAATCAGTACTGGCAATGATCTCGAAATTATCCGGGATTGATGCAATGGTATCTGCATGCGACATCCATGTTTGAGATCCTTCCGGGATATTTTTAAAGAGAGGATGTGTATGATCAATAAAATCAAGGCAAGCTCTGCCATACTCACGTGTGGAAGATGCTTTAACCTCCCCACCAGATTTTTGAGCTATATACTGTGCTCCATAACAAACACCAAGAATAGGAAACTTTTGCTGTAGCGCATCAATATCAACCTGAGGAGCATCCTCTTGTCTTACAGAATACGGACTTCCAGAAAGGATGACTCCTTTAACAGAACTATCAAACTCTCCGGAGGAGTCCTTAAGGACAGGAAGGTGATTAAATGGATGTATCTCGCAGTATACGTTTAGCTCTCTGACTCTGCGTGCAATAAGTTGAGTGTATTGCGACCCGAAGTCAAGAATGATGATTTTTTCTTGCATGGGCAAAGATAACTTTTTTGTAGAGAGGCGGAAAGTATTATGAGAAACCTTTAAAGGTTTTTATCACATTTTTATAAAACTCAGTGCATTATTCCATATAGGGCGCCGCCCCTTTCACACATACTGTCCACTTTCTTCTCAACTTCCGCATCTCTAATAAGTTCCGGAGCGTGGTGTTTCTTGATCCGGGCATCGATGATTAGCGGACCCTTACAACCCCAGTGTTTATGCTCGGTAAATGAGTTAATTCCATAAATATCATGTGAAGGATTACTTCTGGTAAAGCTTATCCAAACAAAATTATTAATGGTCTTAGCTACAAAACCTGCATCATCACACAGTATAAAGAGCGGCAATCCATTCAGATCTGAAGAAGCTAATGCAGTATTCAGAATTTCAATTTCATTTACTGTCTGCTCATAGCTTAAAAAAGGAGGAGCTTCAACGGCTAAAACACCTGGCATAACCATTTTAAACTGATCAAATGGCCTTGGTAGAGCAAAAGAGTCGGGTAATACTGTCCATAAGGATCGTTTTTTATCTCCTGCAGCAGCAATAGCAAGCTTTGAACCTGAATTAATATCAGTCCCACTATAATCAAGGGTATCAATAGTTGTTCTGGTATAAAAATGCAGATCGCGACTCAGATCAATTCGCTCCAGAATGTGTTTAATAAAACCTACGATATCACTTGTTTTAAGGGAAGGATCGTCTTCCTTACTAGAAATAAATAAATATTTAGCAAGGCTAAGCTGACTTTTACCCAAAATATGATTGGCTATTGTCAGAATTTCCTGAGGCTTTCTTTCCTTAAGATAAGGAGTATAGCGTTCGCTGCCAATAGCAAATAATAATGGATGTACTCCTGCTGCATCAACCGCATTAACCTCATGAAGGCCCGGAATTTCCTTTGGAATAGCAGACCCGGTAATATCATGGATCAAAGCACCAAAACTGGTATCCTCCTGTGGTGGTCGCCCAACGACAGTAAACGACCAGATAGCATTTTTACGATGATAGACATTGCGAACTTTCAGTAAGGGAAAAAGGTGCTTAAGACTATAATAGCCCAAATGATCCCCGAATGGCCCTTCAGGTTTATTCTGCCCTGGCTCAACGATACCAGTTATCACAAAATCTGCATCCGATGAAATGCAGAAGCCTTCTGAATCATAAAAATATCGGAAGCGACGATTGCCAAGAGCTCCGGCAAATGTCATTTCGGATAAGCCCTCTGGTAGAGGCATCACCGCTGCTAAAGGATGTGCCGGTGGTCCACCAACAAAAATACTAACCTTTAATGCCTTACCTTTTGCATTAGCCTTGGTCTGATGGACACCAATACCACGGTGCAATTGGTAATGGAGGCCTATTTCTTCATCCTGAACATATTCATTTCCGCCAAGCTGGATACGGTACATCCCTAAATTTGCATTCATGATGCCTGGTTTATCAATATCTTCTGTATAAACCTGAGGCATTGTTACAAAGGGACCGCCATCCATTGGCCAGTTTACTATCTGAGGTAAGGCTGAAATACTTGTTTTGCCAAATTTGATAGGAGAAAAAAGGCCATTCCTCCAGGGCAAAGCAGAAAATGCAGTCATTCCTGCACCTGCATATTTCAATGGATTTTTAACTGCTTTTAAGGGGTCAGATTTCAAATCGACCAGGGTCTTAATGGCATCAAGAGTATCTCTGAACATAAATTTAGATCTTTCCAAAGTACCGAACAAGTTTGATACTGCAGGAAACTTACTGCCCTTAATATTCTCGAAAAGTATCGCAGGACCTTCATTTTCAAAAACACGCAAATGTATTGCAGCTGCTTGGAGATAAGGATTTACCTCTTCTTTTATCCGGATGAGATGACCATTTTTTTCCAGATCAAAAACACATTCAGCGAGACTTTTATACCCCATGAGTTAAACTAAAAAACACCATAAAATTATGGTGCAATTTACGATAATGTGTATCAGAAATCTGAGTGTTTGAAATTTATGTTTTAAAGATTACAATGGATTATTGTACCTAATACATTCGATACCAAATTTAATTAAAAAGTCAACGCCTTCATCACTTGGAAGTCCCTTATATTCGGCATAAGAAGCCTTATACCATACCTTTTTGATGCCAGATGAGTAAATGATCCTTGCACAGGAAATACATGGTGAAAGCGTCAAATAGAGTGTTGAGCCATCCAGAGTCATACCATTCTTTACAGCATACAGAATAGCATTTTCTTCAGCATGCAATGCAAGTGAGCAACTATTCTTTGAATCGCGGGGGCAGCCGGTATCAGGCCATTCTTCATCACAATTATGTGTACCTGCTGGAGGTCCGTTATATCCGATTGAGATGATCCTGGTATCTTTAGTTAAAACAGCACCGACCTGTGCTTTCACGCAATGTGAGCGGGAAGCCAGGTCGGTTGCCAGATTCATAAATATCAAGTCGAAGCTTGGTTTTCCCTTCATTAATGAGATGCTTCTACGTCAAGTTCACTCACGTCAATTCCTTGTTTTTTCAATTCTGAGCTTACTTTGATGGCAAAGTATGCCAAATAAGCAAAACATAGGAAAGGAATGATATAAGAGAAGTGAATACCACTAGTATCCGCAAGAATTCCCTGAACTGGAGGAATGATCGCACCACCCAGTATCATCATGATAAGGAATGCAGATCCCTGGGAAGTGTATTTACCTAAACCTGTAATAGCAAGAGCAAAAATACATGGCCACATAATGGAACATGTAAGTCCGCCGGCAAGAAATGCATAAATAGCAACCTGACCTGTAGTTAATAGTCCGATGGCCATTGCCACCGCTCCTAATACACCAAAAGTTAGTAGCGTCTTAGCAGGCTTATCCTGACTATAGAAAAATCCGGCAACCAAAATAACCAGACAGACTCCATAGATAAAAAACTGCTGAACTGAAGTACCGTTTAAATGATTCACAAATAAGATTAATGAGAATGCAATGAAAGGCATTACGATGGTAAGAATGGTTTTTGTGGTTTTTGACATTTTAAATGCACTTACAGCACCCGTCCAGCGACCGATCATCATACTTCCCCAATAAAGTGAAATAAATGGAGCAATTTCAGAATCAGAATAACCTCCAAATTCAGGCAACAGCAATAATGCCCCCATATTACTTTGTATAGTAACTTCAACTCCTACATAAGTAAAGATTGCGATCATACCGAGAATAAGCTGAGGATAACCCATGGCACCCCATCCTGTCTTATCTTTTCCTGCTGATTTTAGTGATACTAATAGGGTCAGAATCATTATGAACAAAGAAAGATAAACAAACACTGAAATATCTACACCTGTCGCGGCTGAAATAGGATTTGCAGCAAGGATCAATAGGAATGCCACGAAAATAATAAATAAAGGCAGATTTGTTTTTCCGCTTGATTCAATTTTCTCATCGCTTGTTACTTTAGGAAGTTTTGAAACCCAAAAGAAAAGTGCAACTGCAAGGAATAAACCTGCCAAAATATAGTAAAGTGTATTTATTGACGCAATTTCAACCTCCTTCGGAACTGCAGCTGTTGCTGTACCAAAAAGAATAACACTCACTGCTATAGGGCCCAAAATTCCACCTAAGTTGTTCACACCACCCGCTAAGTTCAATCGGTTAGCGCCAGTTACGGGACTGCCCAATGCCACAACGAATGGATTAGCAGCAGTTTGCTGAAGTGAAAATCCAATTGCAACAAAGAAAAAAGAAGTCAATATGAATGCAAAAGACCCTGAGTCAACTGCAGGAATCATCATTAATGCCCCGCCTGCTGAAATAACAAGGCCTAAAGCAATACTATTTTTGTATCCTAACTTATTCAGGATATCAACCTTAATAATTTTTGAGGCATAAAACAAAATAAGAGATCCAATAAAATAACCTCCATAAAAGGTAAAGTCAATTAACTGCGACTCAAATTGTGTTAAATTAAAGTGGGTCTTACAGAATGGGATAAAAATACCATTACTTGCAGCCAAAAAGCCCCAGAAAAAGAACACTGTAATAAGTGTATATAATGCTGATGCATAATTTTTTTGTGAATTGTTATCCATATCTAATTTTATATGTTTTAAATAATTGTCTAACATAAATTAATTTTCTCATATCTCTAAGTTTTTAATGTTTTTATCATTGATACTGTAAAATTCTTCGATTTTAGGTTAATTTGCACTTTAACTAAAATGAATAAAAATTCGGAATGATAGAATCGATCATCTCAGGAATTAGTTTGGGATTTGTGCTTTCTTTTTTAACAGGACCGGTTTTTTTTGCGCTGATTAAAACCAGCATTGAAAAAGGCTTCAACGCAGGAATTTCCCTAGCAGCAGGCGTTGTAGTTTGTGATATATTCTATGTTGCTCTCACCATTTATGGCACTTCCTTTTTGGCCTTAGAGAACATTTACAGGGTGCAGATAGGAATAGCTGGCAGTATCATCTTATTCAGCATAGGAATTTATTATCTGTTTAAAAATGTTAAGGTCAATTATGAGCAAAACAGCTCAAAAAGACATTATACAGGTTATTTTCTGAAAGGCTTTTTCATGTGTATTTTTAATCCGGCAATCCTGCTCTATTGGTTGAGTGTTACGAGTGGAGTAATTTCAATGTCAGGAGAAATAAAACCTGTTGACATCCTTCCATTTTACGGTTCAATATTGATCACACAATTTAGCCTGGATGTGCTAAAAGCCTATTATGCAAATAAATTAAGGTATAAGATCAAAGAAAAGACGATTTCTAATCTCAATAAAATTGCAGGAGTTCTTATCCTGATATTTGCCGCAAGAATTATCTACAACCTCCTAAGCGGACATTCACTGATTTAGTTCCAAAAGGGCTTAATTAGGGGATCAAATAGGGTCAGATTTCAACTGAGAAAATATCAAAATTTGAGCAAAGCATTCCACTGAAATCAATAATTCCACTTGTTATACTACAAATTTCAATGATTTAG
>JBIIWE010000438.1:0-2967 GCA_044339075.1 Daejeonella sp.
CATTCAGCAAAGAAAATCTGGAAGAAGGCTTATCATACCTCGAGACTCAAAAACTTCCTATCGTTTTAAAAGCTGATGGATTAGCCGCAGGAAAAGGTGTATTGATCTGCGAAAGCCATGATGATGCTAAAACAGAATTAAAAGCCATGATTTCTGATGCTAAATTCGGAGAAGCCAGCAGCACTGTGGTAATTGAAGAGTTTTTAACTGGAATTGAACTTTCTGTCTTTGTGTTAACCGATGGCATAAGCTATAAGATCCTACCTGAAGCTAAAGATTATAAGCGTATTGGAGAGGGCGATACAGGCTTGAATACTGGCGGAATGGGATCAATTTCTCCCGTTTCTTTTGCCGATGCTGACTTCATGAAGAAGGTTGAAGACCGGGTGATCATTCCTACGGTTGAGGGTTTGAAAAAAGATAATATTCCTTATAAAGGATTCATTTTTATAGGCCTGATGGCCACTGATTCTCCTCAGGGAAGGGAACCTTATGTGATTGAGTACAATGTGCGCATGGGTGATCCAGAGACTGAAAGTGTGATCCCAAGAATTGAAAGCGACCTGATCGATCTTTTTCTGGGTGTTGCCAAAGAAAATCTGTCTGATAAAGAATTAAAGATATCCCCGAAAACGGCTGCAACAGTCATGATTGTTGCCGGCGGATATCCGGGTGAATATGCGAAAGGAAAAACCATCACAGGCATTGAAAATTTGAGACATTCCATAGCTTTTCATGCAGGAACAGAACTCGATAATGGGGTGATCAAAACAAATGGAGGCAGGGTCATTGCCATCACCTCACTGCAGGAAAACCTGTTTGATGCTGTTCAGAATGCCACTGCTGATGCAGGAAGGATTTACTTTGACGGCCGTTATTTCCGTCCGGATATTGGTGTCGACCTGATGGATATTTCCTAGAAATTAATTTATTTTCTTAGCCGGAAATAGCTCTTCCAGTTTATCCAAAAGATCTTGTCCACGGAGATCGCGTCCGATGATCTTCCCATTGGGATCCAGTAAAAAATTACGCGGGATACTGGTGATGCCATACAATATGGCGGCTTCACTTCCCCAGAATTTAAGGTCGGAAACATGTTGCCATTGCAATCCATCATCATGAATAGCCCTTAACCAGCTCTTTTTTTCCTTATCGAGGGATACGCCAAACACGGTAAATCCATTATTCTTATAGGTCTTGAAAGCCTGTACTACATTAGGGTTTTCTTGCCTGCAAGGCCCACACCAAGCAGCCCAGAAATCAAGAAGTACATATTTCCCCTTTAGATCAGATAAAGCGATTTTCTTTCCTGAAGTATCTGCGAGTCTAAAATCTGGAGCCAAAGCATCTATAGAAGTTTTTTTCTGACTGATTATATATTCCCGAATGGCTTTTGCTGTAGCGCTTGATTCAATATTATCAGTAAGTCCCGATAGCAGACTGTCGGCCTCTATATAATTATTAGTAGAACCGGCAATATTGGGAATCAGCAATAAGGAAATAAAGGCAGAGGAATTCTTTTGAACGAATTTCTTTTGAAAATCAGCTAGTTCTCTGGTCGCATTCCGGAAAGGTATGCGAAACAGTCGGCCAATGGAATCAGCCGCTATTCCCGCGCTGGTTAGCCTTTGCGCCTCATTATTGATGTCATTTATCTTCGTAGAATACGGAGCCTGTTCGATATTGTATTGAACGAGATCATCCTGAGCCTTTGAACCTTTTATTAAAGCACTGGCGAGATCGGAAGTAATATCAACAGAAATTATGCCCTTGTCGAGGATGAACTCTTTGGGCCGAGTACCCATTTTCTTATAATCTTCGGATAATGAAAGAAATGCAGGCAAGGGCTCATCTATCATCCCTTTGATGCTGAATTTACCGTCTAATACCTCAATTTTCTGAACATTTCCCTTCGGTTTATCATTGTAAAATGTAGCTTGAGTAAAGTAAAGGGTTTTTATTTCAGGCACATTCACAGTTCCGCTGATGGTATAAGTATCTTGCTGTGAAAAACCCAAAACCGGACTCATCAACAAAAAAAATGAAAAAATTTTAGGTATGTATTTCATCCATGTACTTCTAAAGGTATCGCTCAAAATTAGATATAATTAACGCTTAAAATAGGAATTATTGCTTGATGGAGGCAATATACTTATTTCAATGTTTGAGAGCTAAAATTTGGCGCCTTTCATTTCAGGCATTATTTGAAATTTTTTAGAAAAAATAAGGGCAGTTCTTATCTATTTCACAATTCATCTACAGCCCAGTCCTACAAAAATTAAAAGCTTATCTATGAAAAACTCTAAATAAATCAGGATGTTTGAAAAAGAACAGCAAAAACAAATGATTCACGATATTTCCAATTACCCAAAAACAATCCGCATAAAATTTCAGGAAATCTTTGCACAGGAAGCCCTAATCATCCGTTCACCAGGCAGGATCAACCTGATTGGAGAGCATACTGATTACAATATGGGATTCGTACTTCCGGCAGCGATCAATAAGTCGATCTATCTGGGTATTCATCCGCGTAAGGATCGAATAATCAGCCTATATTCCCTTGATTATCAAGATGATCATCAAACTGATCTTGATTCTATAAAACGCAGCGGTAAACTATGGCCGGATTATCTTCTGGGGGTTGTAGAACAGATCCAGAAAAGTCATTCCCTTGATCATGGCTTTAATATTGTGTTTGGAGGAGATATTCCTCCAGGCGCGGGACTATCATCATCGGCCGCACTTGAATGTGCAACGGCGTATGCGCTGAACAGCATTTTTAATCTCCATATTGAAAATATGGCGCTTGTACGCTTGGCTCAGGCTGCAGAAAACGAGTTCGTGGGGGTAAAGTGCGGCATCATGGATCAGTTTGCCAGTATTTTTGGCAAAAAAAACCAGCTCATCCGCCTGGATTGCCGTAATTTAAACTATGTCCATGTCCCTTTTCATGCAAATGGAATTAAG
>JBIIWE010000439.1:0-2966 GCA_044339075.1 Daejeonella sp.
AAATTTATAGATAATCACTAAAAATGTTAACTAAAAAGGCCCGCCTTTGGGTTATTGGAATTGCAGTACTTTTGCTTATATGGACTATCAGTCAGCAGGTTTATGAAATATCTGCAGTTATTGGTATTGGTATAGCCTTATTGATTTGGGGCTATTTTCGCGAAGGAACAGTGGTTATGGCAGCCAGAGAATTCCATGCTAAAAACTACGATGAAGCTGAGGCCCTTCTCAAGGAGATTGAAGACCCTGATCGTTTGGGTAAACATAGGCGAGGGTTCTATGAGTTTATTTATGGGAATCTGGAACTTCACAGGCATAATTATGATGAAGCTGAAAAGCATTTTCAAATTGCCAGTAAATTTCCGCTACGAAATCAGAATGATAAAGCTATCGTGCTGGTACATTTGGCAAACATTAACCTTCGTAAAAAAGATATTGAACGTGCTAGGGCATATGTTGAAATGGCGAAAGCATATAAAATATCATCCAGAGTAAAAGATATTGTACAAAAGATCGAATCTGAAATTAAAAAAGTATAGTGAGCGAGAATAACATTCAAGACAGCCTGTTTTTAAGGGCTGCATTTTCAAAAAGCACAGAGCGTCCTCCGGTATGGATGATGCGCCAGGCCGGCCGGTTTATGCCCGAGTACTGGGAGATAAAAAATAAATACTCCTTTCTGGAAATGTGTAAAACCCCTGAGATCGCAGCAGATGTGACCATGCTTCCGGTCAATTTATTGGGTATTGATGCAGCAATTCTATTTTCAGATATTCTTGTCACCGCAGAAGCAATGGGTGGCGATCTGAGTTTTACGCAGGGTGTAGGTCCAAAGTTTGCAAACCCAGTACGTAATCAAGCAGATATAGATAAACTGCTTACAGAAGTAGATGATAAGCTTCAGTATGTCGCAGATGCAATTAAAGTAATTCAGCAGCGGTTAAATGGAAGTATTCCTCTGATCGGTTTTGCAGGTGCGCCATTTACAGTGATGAGTTACCTTGTGGAAGGAGGATCGTCTAAAGATTTTAAACTGACCAAACTTCTTATCCATAACCATCCTGAGTTGGCTCATCAATTGCTTACAAAGATCGCGAAGGTTACTGTTGATTATTTAAACCTTCAGATCAATGCCGGTGTCAATGCGCTTCAGCTCTTTGATAGCTGGGCTCTTGCCTTGTCATGGGATGATTATAAAGAATTTTCACACAGTTATAATACAGAGATTATTTCAAAACTGAATAGAAAAGACATACCAATCATATCTTTCTGTAAAGGAAGCTCTGTCTTTGCACCGCTGATGGCCGAATCAAAGCCTGATGTGATCTCAGTCGATTGGAATGCTGATCTTTTGGATATAAAAAGGAAACTTCCTGCAGGAATTGCTGTCCAGGGTAATTTAGACCCGCATATTCTCTATGCAGATAAGAAAGTAATTAAAGAAAGAATACATCGTCTATTTGAACGAATGCGTGGAGAAGATGGATTCATCTTTAATCTGGGTCATGGTATTATGCCGGATATACCCTTTGATCATGTTAAATATGCGGTGGAACTGATGAAGGAGTTTAGGTATTAGATACGAGGACTTAGGTATGAGGACTGAGGTATGAGGACTGAGGTATGAAGTATGAGGACTGAGGTAATTGTACTCTAACACTACTAAGGATTAATAAGGATTTTATTTTAAGTTTATGAATTGTATTGTTAATGAATTAGCTTTTAGCTTTTAGCTTTCAACTTTATGCTATATCTCTATCTCAAGGCAATTCATATCATTTTTGTGGTCAGCTGGATGGCCGGACTGTTTTATATTGTTCGTCTGTTTATCTATCATGTAGAGGCTAATGATCGTACTGATTCAGAGAGAATTACGCTGCAAAAGCAGTTTGAGATCATGCAGCATAAGCTCTGGTATATTATCACAACGCCCGCTATGGCCATTTCTGTTCTGGCTGGTATCGCAATGATCTGGATTAATCCTGTTTTGTTAAGCATGAACTGGATGCTGGCAAAACTAGCCTTTGTATTAGGCCTGTTGATCTATCACTTCATGTGTCAGAATATTATGAACAAGCTAAAACTGGGGTTATTTACATGGTCGTCAACCCAGTTAAGGCTATGGAATGAACTTGCAACAATTTTTCTGGTAGCCATTGTATTTACCGTGATCCTTAAAAGTGCTGTTGATTGGATCTATGGCTTAACAGGCCTTGTTATATTTAGTGCAGTGATCATGTCAGCGGTTAAGGTCTATAAGTATTATCGGTTAAAAGGAAAATAATATTAAAAACTTGCAGGGTAGAGTATATTCCTGATCAAACCATCATTTAAACCTGAGGTCAGTATGAATTACTGATAAATTCAATGAAGAAATACCTTATTTTTTTATTCTTCTTAAGCATATTTAAGGCTTCTTTTGCTCAGATATCTACTGATAGTTTGGAATACCGTATTCGTCCTGATAGTCTTAAAACCGGTGAACTTCAATTAAGTGTCCAGAGTTTCAACTTTATGCGAAACTATGAGTACTTCAATAAAATTCAAGACGGTTATACCCTTTTCGGAACGCAGTTGGAGCCCCAGCTGGTTTATTATGCTCATCCCAGACTTGCAGTAATAGCTGGTGTTCACTTGGAAAAAGATTTCGGGGCAAAAGGCATTTACAGAACTCTGCCCCTTTTCAGTATTAAATATCAAAATGGAAATACCACCCTGATCAATGGTGTTTTAGAAGGCAATATCCATCACCGTATGGCTGAGCCGCTATTTGATTTTGAAAAAAGGATCACTGTTCCTGTAGAATATGGCACACAGTTTATAATTAAAAACACTTCTTTTTTCCTGGATGCATTTATCAATTGGAAACGGATGATTTATAAGCCTTCTCCTGTTCAGGAGCAGATTCTGGGCGGACTTTCAGCAGATTTCAACATTTTAAAGAATACAAAGATTGCTCTTTCTAT
>JBIIWE010000440.1:0-2963 GCA_044339075.1 Daejeonella sp.
AGTTCCAGTGTAAATGAAGTAACAGTTGAAAGGCGCAAAGGCAGTGAAATAGCAGCCTATATTTCTGATGAATGGGAGGTGAATGACAAGATCAATTTAGTTTATGGCCTCAGAGCCAGTTCATTCTTTCTATTTGGTCCAGGTAACTTTTACGGGTATGATACGGATGGAAACACTACTTCAACTAGGACATATTCTAGCGGTGATCTGGTTAAAAGATATTTTAACCTGGAACCAAGAATCTCAGCAAGCTATCAATTGACTGGTTCATCTTCCCTGAAGGGCTCCTATACCCGAAATACACAAAATCTTCATTTAATGTCCAATTCTACAGCTAGTTCTCCAACCGACCTGTACATTATGAGCAGTAATAATGTCAGTCCTGAAATAGCTGATCAGGTTGCTTTGGGCTATTTCAGGAATATAAATGAAGATAAGTATGAATTTTCTGCAGAGATGTATTACAAAATGATGCAGGGACAGATCGAATATCGCAGCGGAACTGATCTTCGAGGAAATAGAAATGTGGAAGCTGATCTACTTTTCGGTGATGGAAGAGCATATGGAATAGAATTATTTCTAAAAAAACGGTTTGGCAAAATCAATGGATGGATTGGATATACCCTTTCAAAAACTGAACGCAAATTTAATGATATCAACAGCGGTCAATGGTTTCTTGCAAAGCAGGATCGAACACATGATGTTTCATTAGTAGGAATCTACAGAGCAAGTGAACGATGGACATTTTCATCAACATTTGTATATAACACCGGAAATGCTGTGACCTTCCCTGGTGGTAAATACCAGTTAAATAATAAAACAGTTTTTTATTATCCTGAGCGTAATTCCGACAGAATGCCTAATTATCACCGTCTGGATTTTTCAGCTACGCTGGAAGGAAAACCCGGTAAGAAATTACAATCGAGCTGGTCTTTTGGGGTTTATAATTTATATAACCGAAAAAATGCTTATTCAATAGATTTCAGAGACGATCCAGATGATAAAAGCAAAACACAAGCTGTAAGAACAACCTTATTCGGAATAATTCCTTCTATTACCTGGAACTTTAAGTTTTAAAATGAAACAATCATGAACTTTCTTAAGACCATTATACCTGTATTTCAGGTTTCAAAACTTAATTATACCCTGTTACTTCTTTTCAGTTTATTCCTTTTATCCTCCTGCGAAAAAGTGATCGATCTCGATCTAAACAATGCGGAACCAGTAATTGTGATAGAGGGTGGTATCAGCGATCAGACTGAAAATCAATTTGTCAGGATTTCGAAAACCATCCCTTTTACCGAGTCAAACACTTTCAATGGTTTTAAAGGAGCAAAAGTAACTGTGACGCCTCCAAGTGGCATAGCAATTAATTTTACAGAAGTATCAGCCGGACTCTATAGAAGTCAGCGGTTGAGAGGAACACCCGGTCAAACTTATAAGTTGGAAGTTCTGGCAGATGGAAAGTTATATGCTGCAAGCTCCACTATGCCCTACTCTGTGATTCCTGATTCTATAGGATTCAAAAAACTTAGCTTTTTTGGAAATGCTACTATATATCCAACTGTTTATTATAAAGATCCTTCAAGTGTGCAGAATCAGTACCGATACCTATTAAAAATCAACAATAAATCTCAGGCAGATATTGTTTTTGAAGACCGGTTTAATGATGGAAATGCTGTTTCGGATGTAATCATTTATGATGGGGATGATATTAAGTCAGGTGATATCATCAATATTGAAATGCAATCTATCGACCGCAATGTGTTTAAATATTACTTTGCAATTAGCCAGATAGGCGGAAACGGCGGTCCGCCGGTAGCTCCGGCAAATCCCGATTCCAATATCAGTAACGGTGCCCTAGGAATATTCAGTGCCTATACAAAAGCAACCATTTCAATTATTTTGAAATAGTTGCTTTTTATTCTTAAACCAATGCCGATTCCAATATTATTGCTTTTGGAAAAAGGATGTTGTTTTCAAGATGGATATGCGTGTGTAAATCTTCTTCATAATCTTTTAGCATCGCAAAAGCAACCTTGTATGTTGTACAAGCATCTGCGGGAGCAGTGTATCCATTACTTAATTTTGAAATCTCTCTGAACCTACTACCCTCCTTATCATGCTCCTTCATCATCATGGCAATTGGATTCTTAACGGTCATGAAAGGGGGCTGATCAATTTCTAGTTGACCATTTTCTGACTTCACCATGGAGCGGATGAAGGGAAAAAGAATGTGTTCCTCTTTCTTCATATGCATGGTCAATTCCTCGGCTGAAGCTAAGAAATGCTTATAAATATTTAATAATTCCGGATGTCTTTCACCATGAACCCTGCAAAGCTTTTCAAGAAAGATCTTCAGTTCCGGGATCTTTTCTGTAACATAGCGATGATGAGTTTTCTCAATATAATCTGCAAGTAAGTCGATAGGCCAGGCATTATAATCAATGACGATTTTTTCTTTACTTGCCAATACCGACCTTACTTCCTCTTCAACTTTCTCCTGATCAAGATTCTGACTTTTGCAAGCCTCAGAAATGGTCCTATTTCCATTACAGCAAAAGTCTATTCCGAATTTTTGAAAAATACTGGCTGCCTTAAAATTTGCTGCAACTAATGACCCAATTGTATTATTACCTATGCTTTCCATGATTGATTTTATTTAATGAATATTCAAAGGTATAAATAATTCTATAAAAGATAAATTTATCTTTTATAGAATTATATTATATTTGTCATATATTATAGAATATATGGACTGGAAAAAGGATATTGAAAGACTTGAAGACATCAAAGTTTTGGTTGATGGCTTTTATGACAAAATCAAAGAAGATGAATTATTGGCTCCTATCTTTAATTTCAGACTATCAACACATTGGGTCCCGCATCTTGAAAAAATGTATACTTTCTGGAATGCGGCCCTCTTTGGAGTGAAGGGATACAATGGAAATCCCTACATGAAA
>JBIIWE010000442.1:0-2946 GCA_044339075.1 Daejeonella sp.
GAAAAGCTGGATAGTAAATCAAATACAATCAAAATTAAACAGATCAAAAGACCAATAAAAATTTCAACTAAGTCAGCAGTAACTGCTGTAAAAAAGGCTGTTCCATTAAAGCCAAAGGCAGTAAAAAAGAATACTCCCAAACTTGTAAAGTCTATAGTGCCCAAGACTACAGCTACAGCCGCAAAGAAGACAACAAAGTCTCCGCTTAGCAAAGCTACAACAAGTAAGCCTGCAGCGGTTAAATCGGCACCTTCTCCAGCAAAAAAGATAGTCGCAACAAAGCCTCCAGTTAAGAGGGTTAAAGCATCAGTTGCTCCAATTGTAAAAGATGCTAGTAAAAATGATGGAATTACTTCAAAATAATAAGTCCATTGAACATCTGGCGACAGACTTAATGAGAACTTAATATTTAATTAATATTTATTTTTGATTTTTACGGTCCCGTCTCCCAAGAAACGGGACTGTTTATTTTTTACGAAATGCCTAAGAATATTCCGCTTATAAATCGTGAAGTTAGCTGGTTATCGTTTAACGATCGGGTATTACAGGAAGCGGCTGATAAATCTGTTCCCCTAGTTGATCGTATTCGGTTTCTAGCTATTTTTTCATCCAATCTTGATGAATTTTATCGTGTAAGAGTAGCTACCCTTAACAGACTTTCAAGTTTAAATACTAAGTCAAAGGAGTTGCTGGGTTTTAATCCGCGCAAAACGTTAAATGAAATCAAGAATATTGTTGTTCGTCAGGAACGCAAATTTAATCACCAGTATAAGGATGTGATTCTCAAAGAGCTTGAGCAAGAGAAAATATTCATAATAAACGAAAAGCAGTTGAATGTTTCGCGTGGCTTATATGTTGAAAAATATTTCAGAGAGAAGGTACTTTCAACACTTGTGCCTGTGATGATTGACAAAAATGAACCATTCCCGGAATTAAAAGACCGTGCAATTTATTTTTTTGTAAGACTTGTTCAGAAAAAAAATATTGAGAAATCTAGGTTAGCTCTGATTGAAATTCCAACTGATGGATCAAATCGGTTTTTGGTACTTCCAGAAACAAATAATTTAAAGTTTATTACTTTGATCGACGATATCATAAGATATTGTCTGGATGATATATTCTTTATTTTTAATTACGAACAGATAGAGTCATATTCTATTCAGCTTACCCGCGATGCTGAACTGGATCTAGATAAGCATGTTAGTGAGAAGTTTATTGAAGCTTTAACAAAAAGTTTGAACAAACGGGGTAAAGGACGACCAATGCGTTTATTATACGATAAGGAAATGCCATTGGATATGCTTAAATACCTGGTGGATAAACTCGATTTGAGTACAGACGGACTAATACCTGGGAACCGATATCATAATTTCAAAGATTTTATAAGCTTTCCTAATGTTGGTGGCCCTGATCTTGAATATCCCAAAATGCCTGCACTACCCGTTCAGGATCTATCTAGTATGAGTAGTATTTTTGCTCAGATCGCCAAAAGGGATTATCTGATAAACTTACCTTATCAGTCATTTGATTACATCATTCATTTTTTAAGGGAAGCAGCAATTGATCCTAAAGTAAAAGAGATCAGCATAACTTTATACCGTCTGGCTGAAAACTCAAGGGTAATACATGCATTGATCAATGCAGCAAAAAATGGCAAGAAAGTATATTGTCTATTGGAACTGAAAGCAAGATTCGATGAACAGGCTAATATATTCTGGACAAACAGACTGGAAGAGGAAGGTGTGATTGTTAATTACGGAATACTCGACTATAAGGTTCATTCAAAAATTTGTCTTGTGAAAAGGCAGGAAAGAGGGAAATATGTTTTCTATGCAAATCTTGCTACTGGAAATTTCAATGAAAAAACAGCTGGATTGTATTGTGATCACAGCCTTTTTACTGCCAATCCACAAATTACCAGCGAACTTGTCAAGTTATTTAAAGGTTTACAAACACAGACCTTTTTCAAGGGGTATAAATATTTGATTGTATCTCCTCTTGAGAGCAGATCAAAATTGAATGAGCTGATTAACCATGAGATAAAAAATGCCAAATCAGGTAAGCTTGCTTATATCACTTTAAAGATGAATAGTTTAACTGATGAAGAGGTGATCAGTAAACTCTATGACGCAAATAATGCAGGAGTGAAAATTAAGCTGATCATTCGTGGTATGTGCAGCTTAATTCCCGGAGTTACAGGATTCAGTGAGAATATTGAGGTATTTAGCATTATTGACAGGTTTCTTGAACATGCGAGAGTTTGGATTTTCGCAAATTCTGGAGTAGAAAAAGTGTACCTTACCTCTGCTGATTTAATGGCCCGAAATCTTGACAATCGGGTTGAGGTTGGTTTCCCAATTCTTGATCAGGAGGTTAAATCAGAGATTCTTAAAATTATTGACATTCAATTAATGGATAATTCAAAGGCTAGAGAGATCAATCAGCTGAATAATAATCGTTATCGTAAAACTGGAACCAAAGTATTAAGTAGGGCTCAGACGGATATCTATACCTATTTAAAATATAAGAAATAATACATTGAGATACGCCGCAATAGATATAGGATCGAATGCTGTCAGACTTTTAATAGCTGATATTAAGCAAAATGGTAACATAGTTTCTTTTAAAAAAAATACACTCATTCGCGTGCCATTGAGACTTGGTGATGATGCATTTCTTGACAAAGAAATTTCAGTTAAAAAGATCGAGGAGCTATTAAAGACTATGGTCGCCTTTCGTAATTTAATTGATGTTTATAAGGTTAGTGATACTATGGCTTGTGCCACTTCGGCTATGCGGGAAGCGTGTAATGCTTCTTCAATAGTATCTTTGATCAAGTCGAAAGCAGGTATCAATCTGGAAATCGTGGAAGGCCAAAGGGAAGCAAATATTATTTATGCAAGTCATATTGAGGAGAGTTTGGATCGCAAAAAGAACTATTTATAT
>JBIIWE010000441.1:0-2946 GCA_044339075.1 Daejeonella sp.
CTTTGGAGACATTGCACCTGGAAGTACCCGGGTAGATGTGCTTCCAACTTTGGGATCAAGAATCAAGCATAAATTGGGAATAAAAAATCCTGATTGTGTAGCCTATGATCTTCCTTTCGGTTGTCCCGGATGGTTACAGGGAATGATACAGGCTGATTATTATATCCGCTCTGGTGATGCTAAGCGGGTACTTATTATTGGAACAGAAACCTTATCCAGAGTTACAGACCCCCATGACAGAGACAGCATGATCTATGCCGATGGTTCTGGCGCAACCATCCTTGAAGGAAGAATAACAGAAAATGCAGGGATATTAGCACATAAAACACAGACTCATACTTCAGCAGAAGCCTACTATCTTTATTCAGGTGGCTCCAGCAATCCTGATCTCATTACAGATGATCAATTCATCAAAATGGATGGCCGGAAAATATATGAATATGCCTTGAAAAATGTACCTCTTGTTATCCAGCAAACACTTGACAAATCAGGAACTGATGTACGGGATGTTAAAAAAGTACTGGTACATCAGGCAAATGGAAAAATGGACGAGGCTATTCTTAAAAGGCTGTTCAAAATGAATGGAATTACAGATACACCAATGGATGTGATGCCAATGACCATTGCAAATTTTGGTAATAGTTCAGTGGCAACGGTCCCGACTTTATTGGATATGATCTTAAAAAATAAACTGGATGGTCATCAGATCAACAAAGGAGATACTGTTGTTTTTACTTCGGTTGGTTCGGGGATGAATATAAACTCTATGGTTTATCGCTTTTAACGAGAGCGTTTTTCTCTTCATGTTTTTAGCTAATTACCCAGACGCTTTAGTCCTTCTTTAGCCCTGTTCTCAACACTATTCTCATAATCATGGTCTTTCATGTTAATTGCGATATTAACGTATTGCTTTGCTTGGGCTTTATTTATTTCTCGTAAATAATCCCAGTTCAAAGGGACTAATTACTTATCAAAAAAAAGGAATTGAGCCAGATTGGCTCTTTCTTTTTTCAGCACCAATCAGCTTTGGGGCCCTATTGAGCTTCAATGAAAGAATACTTTGATATGCCTTGAAACAGTTGACTTTGAAATAAAAAAGCAAAGGCCACCTGACTGAAAAAATTAAACTATTAAGGCAAAAAAAAAGCGATCAGGAAACCTGATCGCTTAACAATATTTTAAGGAGCTTAAACTGCTGCTGGTACTTCTTCTTCAGCATAACCTTCATCAACAATAATTCTTCCGCAATGCTCACATACAATGATGCGCTTACGCTGACGGATATCTAATTGTCTTTGTGGCGGGATCTGATTAAAACATCCTGAACAAGAATCGCGCTTAATGGTAACTACTGCAAGTCCATTTTTTGCATTTCGGCGCAAACGGTGATATGCAATCAAAAGACGCTCCTCAATGTGTTTTTCAGCTACTTCAGCTTTTGCCTGGATACTTACTTCATCTTTCTCAGTTTCAGCAGTGATCGTATCTAATTCAGCTTTCTTTAACTCAAGGTCTTTTTTACGGTCAGTAATAACAGCTAAGGCCTTTTCATAGATCTCAGTTTTGTTCTGAATTTCGAAAGAAAATTCTTTGATCTTTTTCTCAGAAACTTGAATTTCTAAACCCTGAATTTCGATCTCTTTGGAGATTGCATCATATTCACGGTTATTCTTAACGTCAGCAAGTTGAGTCTCATACTTCTTTGTAGCAGCAAGAGCTTCTTTGATCATGTTCTTGCGGGTTACGATCGAATCCTCAAGTTCATCTAGCTCTGCCTTAATTTTCTGTATCCGGGTCTCTAAACCTGCAACTTCATCTTCAAGGTCTGCCACCTCCATTGGAAGTTCACCTCTTGTCTGGCGGATCTTGTCGATCTGCGTATGAAGGGTCTGAAGTTCAAATAATGCTTTTAATTTATCTTCTACTGATTGTTCCATTAAATCAAATAATTTATGGGGTTTGTGTTCTGTGATGTTAAACGGAGGGCAAAGTTACGAAATTTTTCTGTAATTAATTCCAACAATAATTCCTGTGTAAACTGCTCACTTTCAAAATGTCCAACATCGGCAATAATTAGTTTTCCTTCCGCATCAAAAAACTCATGATATTTAAAATCTGCCGTGATAAAAATATCTGCCCCGGCATTTATTGCATTTTGCAAGAGAAAGCTTCCTGAACCACCGCAAACCGCTACTCTCCTGATCTTTTTCGATCTCATTTCGGTATGACGGATAAGCTTAGCACCCAATTTTTCTTTGACAAATTTCAAAAATTCCAGCTCATCCCAATCTGATTCAAGGTTACCTATCATTCCTGATCCAACTTCTTGTAAACCATTGCTTAAGGGATAAATATCATAGGCCACTTCTTCATATGGGTGCACCTCAACCAGCGAAGCAATGATCCCTCGTTCCATATTTACCGGATAGATCACCTCAATTCTCACTTCCGCTTCATGGTGCTGCTTACCAATTTCTCCAACATAGGGATCGGCACCCGAACCAGCCTTGAAAGTACCGGTTCCCTCCACATTAAAACTGCATTCCGAATAATTTCCAATCATTCCGGCACCTGCTTCAAAAAGTGCTTTGCGCACATTGTCTGAATCTGCAATGGGGCAAAAAGTGACTAATTTTTTCAGAACACCTTCTTTAACTTTCAATATGCTAACATTTCGAATATCTAGCTTTTCACATATTTTCTTGTTCACGCCTTGCATAATATGATCCAAATTTGTGTGGATCGCATAAATGGCAATATCGTGTTTAATCGCTTTCATCACCACTCGCTCTACATAACTGTTTCCATTAAACTTTTTAAGGCCCTTAAAAACTATGGGGTGGTGAGAAATAATCAAATTGAAACCCAGCTGAATGGCTTCATCAATAACCGACTCTGTACAATCTAATGAGATCAGTGCACCCGATACTTCCATATTCTGATTGC
>JBIIWE010000032.1:0-10371 GCA_044339075.1 Daejeonella sp.
AATATTACTGACTTTGGAAATACACTTGAATGCATCAGCAAAATAAAACCTGATGAAGTGTATAATTTAGCTGGGCAGAGTTCAGTAAGACTATCCTTTGATCAACCTCATGAAACTCATGAAAGTATAAGCACCGGCAACCTCAACCTTCTGGAGGCAATCAGATTCAGCAATTTACCTATAAAATTATATAATGCGGGGTCCAGTGAGTGTTTTGGAGACAGCAGTATTCCTGCAAACGAAAACACCATTTTTCACCCAAGAAGTCCGTATGCCATTGCAAAAGCGACCGCATTCTGGCAGATCGACAACTACCGCGAAGCCTACAACCTTTTTGCATGTACAGGAATTCTTTTCAACCACGAATCTCCTCTAAGACCGGATCACTTCGTGACTAAAAAAATTATTTCAGGTGCCTGTAAAATTTATCGTAATAAATCTCATATAATTAGTTTGGGTAATATCAATATTGAACGCGATTGGGGTTGGGCTCCTGATTATGTGGAAGCCATGTGGCTTATGATGCAAAAAGATGAACCTAAAGATTATATCATTGCAACAGGAAAAAGCCATACACTTAAAGAATTTATTGACACTACATTCAAAGTTCTTGATCTTAATTGGGAAAAACATGTGGTGATAGACGAAGTTCTGAGAAGGCCTACAGATCTTCAGATAGGAAGAGCAGATCCGAGCAAAGCAACTAATGAGCTGCAATGGAAAGCAAAGCTTGGCCTGAATGAGATCATTGAAAATATGATTGAGCATGAATTAAGCTATTCCAATTATAGCACACCAAATTCCTACTTATAATCCGGATACATTTTTAAATTTGTAGACATCAATTTTGAAACACCTGAAAAGCAGGAACTCAGAATAAATGTCTTCTTGTCAAAACTATATGAAATCAGAAACTTCATTCCTGCGACGATACAAATTTATACTAGAACGTTTCCCTTCAGAATGGCATACTGCTGATATCCTGACAACCTTTTTCCGGCTTTCATTTTTTTTCATGCGCGGAATGTTCCAGCGTTTATTCTTTAAAAGCTCTAAGGGCTGGGTAATGGTGGGCAAAGGTGCATCTATTCGTTATGCCCGCCACTTAAGCGTAGGGCGGGATTTCATTGTAGAAGATTACGCAGAAGTAAACTGCATGACCTATAGAGGCATTGTAGCTGGTGATCGAGTGACTATTGGCAAACATGCAATCATCAGGCCAACAAATATTTATGGTTCAGCAATTGGCGAGGGACTAAAAATAGGTAATAATTCAAGTATTGGTCCGTATTCATACATAGGCTGTTCCGGATATATTGAGATTGGCGATAATGTGATGATGTCGCCCAGAGTTAGCATTTATGCAGAGAATCATTTGTTTGACAGACCTGATTTGACCATAAAAGAACAGGGAGTTAAAAGAGAGTTTGTCAAAATTGAGGACGATTGCTGGATAGCCGCAAACACAGTGATTCTGGCAGGCGTAACCATTGGCCGCGGATCAATTATTGCGGCCGGCAGCGTAGTAACTAAAGATATTCCACCTTATAGTATTGTTGGAGGTGTTCCGGCAAAAGTTATCAAGAGCCGAAAATAAAGAAATGATCAGCACTGAGTACCACATAGCTTTTATTAAGCCCCCGATCTTCTGATTATGTGTGGTATCATCGGAGTACTATCTAAAAAAACTAATCCTGATTTCCATTCAGAATTTATTGAACCGCTCGGACAGGCACTAAACCGCATGGAATACCGTGGTCCTGATAATAAAGGAATATGGTCTGAAAATGGAATCTGTTTTGGACATCGAAGATTATCGATTATTGACCTCTCAGCCGATGGAAATCAGCCCTTTCAATCTTCAGATCAACGATTTGTGATTGTTTTTAATGGTGAGATCTATAATTACCGAGAGCTACGATCATCACTTCAAAACCATGGGCATACCTTTACTACCGAAACCGATACAGAAGTAATTCTAGCTGCTTATGCTCAGTATGGCCAGCAATTTTGCAAGTACTTGAGAGGGATGTTTGCACTGGTCATTTATGATCGAAAGCTTAAAGAAATAGTATTTGCCCGCGACAGACTCGGCAAAAAGCCATTGTTCATTTTTGAAAATGATCAGGTCATCATCTTTTCTTCCGAAGTCAAATTCTTTCACGCCTTCAAAAATATTCCACTGGAAATAAATGAGGAAAGTTTACTCAACTTTTTGTCACTCCAGTATATTCCTGGTCCGCAAACAATTTACAAGAATGTAAGCCAGATCAAAGCAGGAGAAATTTTCACTTATGATCTAAAGAAGAACCAGGGAAAATCCAATACCTACTGGAATATGTTTGATCATGTTGGCAAACGAAAAAATATCCCTGAACCAGAGGAAATAGATAAACTAATCGAAAAAAGCATCAAGTATAGGCTTGTTGCTAATGTTGATATCGGACTGCTTCTTAGCGGAGGTATCGATTCCTCTTTATTGGCCTGTTACATGAATGAGCTGGCCGGAAAAAAAGTTAAAGCATTCAATGTAGGTTTTGCTGACCGGTCAATAGATGAATCAGGCTATGCTAAACAGGTTGCTTCAGCCTTAGGCCTCGAGCTGGTAAGCCTCAACCTGGAAGATATCAGTATTGATAATTTCTCCAAGTCTATTTTTCATGCGGATCAGCCTCTGGGAGATTCGGCAATAATCCCCACTTACCTGATTGCCAAATCAATAGGCCAACATGTGAAGGTGGTTTTATCGGGAGAGGGGGCAGATGAGCTCTTTCATGGCTATGATCATTATCAGTACGAAAAATATTATTACGGCTTAGGAAAACTGCCTTTTGAGAGTGCAGGAATGCTCCTGAATGGAATTTCAGAATTAGGAATTCACAAATTTGACAGAATAAAAAACAAACTGCAAAGTATAAGCTCGTTTAAAAAAGATACCGGAACTTCCCGCTGGACCTCCATTTTGAGTCCGGATCTGAGCAAACAATTTTTAAGCCCCGATAAAAGGCCAACCGGCAATTACGAGAATCAATTTCATGATTTTTTACAACATTTCAGCAGAAATGCAGGCAAACTTGAATCAAGTCTGATGCTCGACCTGCTTACCTGGCTGCCGGATGACCTGCTGGTAAAAACCGACCGGATGATGATGGCCTGCAGCGTGGAAGCACGAACTCCATTTTTAGATCATGAACTCGTTGAAGTAGTGTTAAACTCCTCGAATCATTTTAATAAGCACCCTTTTCAATCGAAAAATTATTTAAGACAGCTCTTGAAAAAGAAACTGCCTGCCTCCATTTCTGATTCTATTTCCAGCAGACCCAAGCAAGGTTTTTTAACTCCTAATCATAAATGGCTGAATTCCAATCTTTCAGAACTGTCTTCTTTTCTGTTTTCTACAGATAATTTGCGCAACAACCCCTATTTGAATAGTGAAAAGATCAGGCAACTGTGGGAAGATAATAATAAACAAAAGCCGGGTACCAATAACCGCCTGCTATGGAATTTATTTTGCTTCCTGGAATGGTACCGTCAGCATGAAACTAAATTCGGATTTAATAAATGAAAAAAAACATCCTTTTAGTTGGTCATAGTGGAGATATGTATGGCGCAAGTCGTTCTCTTATCAAACTCGTCAGAATTCTGGAACAGAACTATACCGTTCATGTAATTTTACCAGAAAGCGGGGTGTTATACGACAATTTAACTACCATCATTCCATCCGAAAGAATACTCATCAATGAAGACCTATACATTTTTACACGCAAATCATTCAAAATAAAGTATCTGACATCAACCCTATTTCGATTTTTGAGGAATTTGGTTAGTCTGATCAAAATCATTCGAAAATTTAAAATTGAAATTGTTCATACTAATTCCGGAGTGGTGCCTGCACCTGCACTTGCTGCAAAACTTTGCGGCAGAAAACATATTTGGCATATCAGGGAGTGGTTCGGCGACTTTAAACAATTCTGGCCTGTATACTCTGCCTATATAACAGGTCTTTCTGATAAAGTTGTATGTGTTTCGAAAACAATGGCAGAACAATTTAAAGATGCCAGGAATATTCTGGCTATTTATAATGGTTTTGAGATCCCAAAGGTTCTTAAAAAAGTAACTATTTCTGAGGACCTACAGTATACCCTAAATAATGCCGACCTGATTCTGGGTTGCACATCCAGAATTCGCCTGATTCGCAAAGGACAAGAATACCTGATCGAGGCCATTGGCTTAATGACGGAAAAAACAGGCAAAAACATTCAGGCAGTTTTGATTGGGGATTACGTTCCCGGATATGAATCACAAAAGGAATATATCGCTGACTTGATCAGCAAATATGGCCTTGAGAACCGAATCCATTTCCTTGGTCATTTAAAAGACCCGCTGCCTTATTACCGCTTATTCGATGTTTTTGTATTGCCTTCAGGCGAACCAGAACCATTTGGCGGAGTGATCATGGAAGCAATGAGTTTGGGGCTTCCTGTTATCGGATCGAATGCCGGTGGAACAACTGAACAAATAGCAGATGGATGGAATGGTTATTTATTTGAAAATCAAAATGCTGATGATCTGGCACAGAAACTAGAACTTTTTCTTTATGAAAAAGAAAAACTTAAACTATTCGGATCACGGTCAATTAAAAGAATAGAGGAAAATTTCAGTTTGGAAATTCATCAAGAAAAGATATTGAGGCTATATGCTGAAATTTTGGGCTAGCTGGTGTTTCCTGTGGTTGGTGTTTCTTGAAAAACTGAAAATAGATTAAAAGATAAAATCAAAAACTGGATACTTTATTTAGGTCGATACACAAGCGTAGTTTAGGAGTAGATTCCAGCCAACATGGAATAATAAATTGTGAAAGAGGTTCCAGCATTCGCTGGATCCGATAGCTATCGGATGACAAACAAGTAGGGAAGAATGAGATTCCAGCCTTCGCTGAATCATAAATTAGTAGGAAAAAGTAAGATTCAATACTGCACGGAATAACAAATCGTGAAAGAGGTTCCAGCATTCGCTGGAATGACATGTATTATTTGTAGGACAGGGAGATTCCAGCCTCCGCTGGAATCGAAATGCAAAACCGCATAATAGATTAGTGTTGCCTTTTACTCATTTTTTTTATCTATGCATTTTGAGGATTGCGATTTTGAAATACATGGATATTTTGTTTGCATGCTACGTAAATACCAGACCCGATTCCAGCGGAGGCTGGAATCTCCTCACTTACCTCCAGAATTGTCATTCCAGCGAAAGCTGGAACCTCCACTCCTAACCACCGCTTGTCATCCGATAGCTATCGGATCCAGCGAAAGCTGGAACCCCATCTCAATGCCCAAAATAAACCATTGCATTCCTCTGTGGTTGATATTTCTCCCAACCAATAAAATTAAAAACCCCCGCTAGCGCGCGAGCAATGTCATTAAGTTAAGGGGGCAGAAGGTTCTGGCCTTCGCCAGAATGACAATGCATTTTGTAATAATGAAGGAGATCCTGACTTTCGTCAGGATCGTAATCCTTAACTTAATGACATTGAGCGCGCGAGTGTCGCGCGTGCTCTAATCCCTTTAAAAAATATATACCATTCAAAAAAACATTTTCTTAACCAAAGAATCCCCCCAACATTCCGGTATTCTAAATTATTTAAATACTTTTGTCGGGCTAATTGATTGATTCTGCCTCAATCATAAAATCAATTACATTGAAAGATCGAATTATTGGAATTTATACTCCAAAGAATGATTTAAACCAATATCCTGGATTTTTCCTGGGCTTAGTGTTTCACAATTCCCGTAAAAATTAAATGATCGAATGAAAGTAGCCATTATTGGTACGAGGGGATATCCTTATGTTTATGGTGGTTTTGAAACCTTTGTAAAGGAATTAAGTGAGAGGCTGGTCAAAAATGGCGTTGAGGTACATATTTACTGCCAAAAGAATCTATTTGATACACGTCCGCCCATAGTAAATGGGATCCATCTGCATTATATCCCTACAATTGATACCAAATCATTAAACCAGATCGTCCACTCTTTTTTATCGATCTTTCATGCAACTTTTAGTCCGGTTGATGTGATATTGGTAGTCAATCTGGCAGCTGGCCCAATGGGATGGATTCCAAAACTGACCGGTAAAAAAACAATGATTAACGTTGACGGACTGGAATGGCTGAGGCCTAAATGGAAAGGTTTAGGCGCTGCCTATTTTCGATTTGCGGCAAAAATAGCTACAAAACTTTACGATCTGATCATCACTGATGCGGAAGCAATGCGTGAGGTATACCTGGAAGAATTCAATAAAGAGTCTCTGGTAATCGCCTATGGTGCTCCGGAATATAAAAAATCAGATGTTTCTCATTTGAAGCGTTTTGAAATAATACCCAATGATTATTACCTCATTGTTGGGCGATTAATCCCTGATAATAATGCCGATCTGATCATAAAGGCTTATTTGGAATCAGATTCCGAAAAAAAACTGGTGATTGTTGGTGATGTACCCTATAAAGATCTCTACGCTGAGAACTTAAAAAAACTTGCAGGAGATAGAGTCCGGTTCACAGGATACGTTCGAGACAGCGGAGAACTGATGGCTCTTTATCAGAATTGCTTTACCTATATTCATGGTCATAAATTTGGTGGCACCAATCCGGCAATGCTTAAAGCCATGTCTAATAATTGTGCTATACTTGCTTTAGATACAAGATTTAATAAAGAAATGCTTAGAAATGGCGAACTTGGCCTGCTCTTTAATGAAAGTATGGAATCGATAATTAATGAAATGAAGAAACTGGAGAAACATCCGGAATTCGTCGAACAATTAAAGGCTGAAGTGAGCTCTGGATTAACAGATAAATATAATTGGGATTCTGTTACTGCAGCATACCAGTTAGCAATGAGTACTATTTACAAATAAAACGAGAACAATAATTCTCTATGACGAGACCTTATTTTCTATATCACGGATTTAGATATTTAATTGACACCCCCCTGCTCATCCTATCTTTTTGGTTAGCAGACTATTTTAGCAATGGAGCAATTGACTCTGATCAGGATTCTATTGTCTTTATTTTTCTTTTACTTTCAATCATTTCATGGTATAGTGCAGCTCAGGTTTCAGGCTTATCCAAGGACCTGAGGTCAAATAAATTTGCGGAAGAAATAATTTATGTTTTGGTAACACTTATCCTGTTTTCCATCATCTTAACCTCATTTCTGTTCTTCTTTAGAAATACCATTGAGCTCAGAAATTATTTTCTTTTTATTTATTTACCGACACTCTTTACGCTGGTATTATCCTTTAAATATATCTTCAGAAAATACCTGCATAGCATTTTCTACAGCGGCCGGCTCCAGGAGCAGATCATTCTTGTTGGATCAACCCCTGCAGCAAAAGATTTTTACGACACCATAAATCTCCATACTTATTACGGATACAAATGCGTTGGATTTCTTGATGACGAAAAAACAAAACTCAATGGATGTACCTATCTGGGGAAGATCAGCGACCTGAATACTATTCTTACTGAGACTGAGGTCGATGAGGTAATCATTGCACTACCAAACTCACAGCATGAACAGATCAGCGCCTGTATTGAGGCTTGTGATTTTCATGCCAAAAGAGTTCGAATGATCCCAGACCTATACCTTTATGCATCAAGTAATATCAGTATCAATACCATCGGACTCCTTCCGGTAATTAATTTCAGATCCTTACCACAGGACAGGTGGGGAAATAAAATGCTTAAAAGGCTTTTTGATGTTTTATTTTCATTACTGTTTTTTATTCTCGTAGGATGGTGGTTAATGCCGGTCATTGCTTTGATGATCAAATTAAGTTCAAAAGGACCAATTTTCTTTAAACAGGAACGCTGGGGTCTGAACAATCGAAAAATCACCTGTTATAAATTCAGGACCATGTATTATGGAAGTCCTGAAACAGATGAAAATGGAGGCTTCTTACAAGCCACGAAAAATGACAGCAGAATAACCCCTATTGGAAAAATTTTCAGAGAATGGAATATTGATGAACTTCCTCAGTTTTGGAACGTGCTGAAAGGAAATATGTCAGTAGTCGGTCCCAGGCCTCATGTTACTCCCCTGAATATTTCATCCATTCAGAATGTGGATCGGTATATGCTGCGTCACCTTGTTAAACCGGGAATTACTGGCTGGGCACAGGTAAATGGCTGTAGGGGCGAGACTTCTGCACCTGGCTCCATGCAGCGCAGGGTAAATTACGATCTGTATTACATACATAGCTGGACTTTCAGGCTGGATTGTCAAATCGTACTTCAAACTATTATTTTAACTATAAAAGGTGATCAAAATGCCTATTGATTTCAGGAAGCTGATAGTTAGCATCTCTTTTTTACTTTTTCTACTTCTCCAATTTGCACGTGTTGAGGTACGAGCTCAAGTTGTTTGGGATAGTCCTAAACATCCTGTCAATGCATTTCTAGCCCGTCAGGCCCAAAAAGGGAATATAGAGATCACAGACTTTATCCTGCCACTGAGCAGAAAAGACATCTCAAAAAATCTTTTTGAGCTCAGAGACTCAGTACATAAATTATCTGTCATTGAAGAGCAGGAACTATCCTTTTACGAGCAGGAATATTCAGAATTCAACAAAAATTTAAGAGACAGTACCTTATTCTTTAAAAAAGATCAGAATAACAGATGGGGGACGTTTTCAGCAAAAGAAGGCGATTTTATTTTGAGAGCAGATGCTGTAATTGGATTAGAAACAACGCAGGGCTTAGAAAAAAGCATCCTCAAACAAACTAAAGGACTAAAATTTTGGGGTCAGAAGGGCAAAAATATTTCATTTCAGGCTTATTTCACTGATAACAACGAAAATGGTATTGGAATTGACAGTATCAAGCAATTTACCAATAAGACTGGGATAGTAAGAACGCAAAATATTGATAAAAATGCTAAAATCTTAAATTACAGCAATTTCCGCGGAAATATAAGTTATGCATGGGAGAATGGCTCTATCAGTCTCGGCCAGGACCAGTTATTATGGGGATATGGTGAGAATGGCAGAATGGTCATGTCGGATAAAGCCCCCGCATACCCATTTATCCGGTTAGATTACCAACTATTAAAATGGCTTAAATTTAATTATGCACATACCTGGCTCCAATCCGCAATAATTGACTCGAACAGGACATACGGTAAAGGAAACACAATTTATGGTGACGAACGAGAACTATTCGTCCATAAATTTATGGCAACTCATAGCTTAAATTTTTTTCCGATAAAAGGCTTATCAATGAGTTTTGGAGAATCTATAATATATAGTGATCGTATAGATGCAGGGTATTTAATTCCAGTCATGTTTTTCAAGGCCTATGATCAGTATTCGGGCCGTTATAAAATCAATTCAGGCTCCAACAGCCAATTCTTTTTTCAGGCAGCCTCCAGAAACCATCTTAAGAATACCCATTTGTATGCTACTTTATTTATCGATGAGATCCGATTGTCGGAGGTATTCAATAGTCAAAAAAGTAGAAATCAGATAGGATTCAATATAGGAGGTTCAATAACTGATTTACTGGTCCCATATCTTACTGTGGGAATGGAATATACTAAGATAAAACCCTTTGTTTATCAGAATTTAATCCCCACACAGAATTATACGAACCAGAATTATTCACTCGGCGACTGGATTGGCCAGAATGCAGACAGGGTTACAGCATGGTTAAAGTACAATCCCATTGCCCGATTAACTACTCGTGTACAGTTTGATTATTTACGGAAGGGTGAAGACGGCAGCCTGGAAAATCAGTATTACGCAGAACCTCAACCTTCTTTTTTAAGTGGTAAGATCGATACTCAGAAACAATTTCTTTTTGAAGCAGCATATCAATTGTTGAATGAACTTAATATAAAAGCTTCCTATTTTAAACAAGCAGGGATTATTCGTCCAGCCTTGCAAGCAAGGGCAGTGCCACAGGAATTCACGTTTGGAATTTCATATGGATTTTAAAAGAAATGTGAATGGTTAAAAACTGATTTTTGTCACTTGAATTAAATTTCATTGTAAACATGAATAATTAAATTTGCATGATTTTTATCGAATCCTGCCATTAAATTGCAGCGATTTTTATCGAGAATGCTTATTTATTAAATATTTATATTTGTATCTGTCACCCTAATTTTTAAAAAAGCCTGCATGAGAATTAAATTTCTAATCTATATACTTATCACCGTATTGGTTTTATCATCCCGGGAGGGCCAGGCTCAGAGCATTTCCCTGGATAAACTTCAGAATGTTAAAGTAAACCAGCTTTCAGATGCCCAGATTACTGAAGCCTGGAAGAAAATTGACGATCTCGGAATACCTGAACAGGATGCCTACAAACTTTTGGAA
>JBIIWE010000443.1:0-2924 GCA_044339075.1 Daejeonella sp.
TCCCCAGATTACATTGGTGCGATGCGGGAAATTGTAGAATTAAAAATGCAAAATGCTCCATGTTTGTTTCTACAGGGGGCTTCCGGAGAACTTGCCCCAGCTGAGCAATATGTTGGAGATGTAGCAATTGCCGATGCATATGGAAGACAGCTTGGCTATGAAGTGTTAGCAACTTTGGAAGCGATGCTGCCACCGAATACAGAACTTATTTTTGACAAAGTTGTAGAATCAGGCGCTTCATTAGCGGTTTGGAAGCAATCAGAATATACCCCATCCAAAATTCTTTTAGCTGAAATGATTAATGTAAAAATTCCTTTAAAACCTCTTCCATCCTTATCTGTTATAAAACAAGAATGGGAAGAATGTGAGGATCGTGTTCTTAAAGAAAGATTATGGAGAAAGCTGAATATTCGAAAAGCTGTTGGAGACAAAGACAATGCAAGCGTTCCTCTATGGATTTGGCGTCTTGGAGATTCTTTCCTGGTTGGCCAGCCGAATGAAGCGTATTCTAATTATCAAATTAAACTACGTAAATCCTTTCCCCAATATGCTGTAGGAGTTGTTAATGTTGTGAATGGGCATTTTGGTTATCTGCCTGACTCTGGATTGTATGATCACGATGCATATTCGGTTTGGCAAACACCCTTTGAAAAAGGATCTCTTGAGCTACTCATTAAAACAACCAAGGATAATATGCAAAAATTGGTTAAAACATGAATCTGAATCTAACCCTACTTGATGCCTCTATTTTTGTAATTTATATACTTGGGGTGATTGCTCTAGGGATACATGCATCCCGAAAAGGAAATAAAACCAAACGTGATTATTTTTTAGCGGGCGATAAACTGCCATGGTGGATGATTGGGGGTAGTATAATCGCCTCAAATATCAGTAGTCATCATTTGGTAGGTGCTATGGGAGTTGCCTATACCCGGGGTTTTGTCGCCATCGCTATGGAGTGGGGAGCTATTTTGATAGGATTTAATGCCTTATTATGGATTTTTCTACCATTTTATATTCGAAATGGTTTTTATACCATGCCCGAATTTTTACAAAAGCGTTTTGGTGGGGGTGCACGTACTATTTATTCAATCCTAGTATTATTAACATATATTTTTGTTGAAATAGGAGCTGTATTATACTTTGGAGCACTTTCATTACATTCATTACTGGGTATACCAATGATGAATAGTATTATTGTTTTGGCAATTGCCACTGGGATTTATACGATTGCAGGTGGATTGCGAGCAGTTATCTGGACAGAAATGCTACAGCTTATTGTTTTGGTCATGGGTGGGATAGCCCTAACAGTGGCGACTGTAAATGCTGCTGGAGGGGTATCATCAGTAATTGAATCTTCTAAGGACTGGGATTTGATTTTACCTGCAAATGATCCTGACTTTCCATGGACTATGTATTTAGGAGGCTTGTTATGCATAAGTGTATTTTATAATGCGACTAATCAATTCATTGTTCAGCGTACATTGGCAGCAAAAAACGAGTGGCATGCTCGTATGGGAGTAATTTTTGGAGATTATCTTAAATTTTTAATTCCACTTATCATTACAATCCCTGCACTTGTAGCTCCTAAATTGTTTCCGAATCTTGAGAAGCCAGATCTATTGTTCCCAACTCTGGTTGAAAATCTATTGCCATCTGGCCTGGTAGGTCTGGTTATGGCAGGTCTAATTTCAGCTGTAATGTCACATCTTTCAGGTGCAATAAATTCTTGCACCACTATCCTAACTATGGATGTTTATCTTCCTTACTTTAAGCCTAAAGCTACTGAATATGAGTCGGTTAGGTTTGGAAGACTATCGGGGATAATTATTATCATTTTGGGAATTTCATGTACAGGAATTTTTGTGCTACATTCAGATAAACCTGTTTTTCTTTATTTGCTCAATGCATATGGATTATTTACACCTGGAATTGCTACAATGTTCCTTTTGGGTATTCTTTGGAAAAGAACTACCCATGCCGGAGCACTTACAGCAGGAATATTGACAATCCCCTTATCATTGTTGATTGAGTTTTTGTTCCCTGATATGCCCTTCTTTAATCGGACTGGAATAGTTTTTTGGACTTGTATGTTAACTTGCGTGGCTGTAAGCCTTTTAACCAAACCAAAAACAGACGCAGAATTACAGGGTTTAATCTGGAACCGTGATAGTTTATCGCTATTACCTTCAGAACGGGAACAACAAAAGGGCTTGCGTAACCCTTTTATCTGGTGGGCAATAGTTACTGCTATGGTGTTATATTTTTATATCAGATATGCTTAGTATATAGAAATGTATTTTAAATTGTCGGCTCTTTATTCCTCCAAATCTCCATATCTAATTTATCATAGGCGATTGTAATATCAACTGCTAATGAATAGCAATTAATTTTGAAACGAAATTAAGCAAGGTCAAATAACTTTTTTATCTATCGCGAGTGGTACTTTATGTGGCTGATGCAAAATAAAATTTGTGTTGAGTTATTTTGAATTATGGAAATAAATGAAATCTGGCAACTTGTTGGTGAACATTCTTGTCAACTCGGTGAAAGCCCACTTTGGGATGCGATAAATAAAAGAATTTTATGGGTAGACATTCTTAAAGGCGATGTTCATCAGTATGGATCTGAAAACGAAATTTATAAAATTTTTAGTTCCAATTTTATGATTGGTGCAATTGCATTATGTAGATCAGGATTGCTGATCGCGGCCACTCAGAATGGTTTCGCATTAATTGATCTTGAAAAGGAAAATTTAATCGAGATAGTAGATCCTGAAAAGCACTTAAAGAATAATCGTTTTAATGATGGAAAGTGTGATCCCGCTGGAAGGTTTTGGGCTGGTACAATGTCAGTTTTTGATACCCCGGAAGCCGGTAGTTTATATACTTTAGAACCTGATTTTTCAGTTTCTGCCAAAATTC
>JBIIWE010000444.1:0-2920 GCA_044339075.1 Daejeonella sp.
CGTTGTCTTCACCTCCAACTTTTTCTGGGGCATCCATAACTACTGTATGGCCATTTACTAAGGCATTAAATTGCATTTTACCCATCCATTGGGCTTCAATTTCGTGTACCATGATCTCTGTATTTAGGGTTATAGGTTATTAATTACTCTATTTAATTTCTCTCTAACTTCAGAGGCTATGCTGGCAAGGGAACTATTCTGGACAGATACCATTGATGCAACAGGATCAACTGCTGACACCTCCACAGTTCCATCTTCTTGTTCCTGAACGATCACGTTGCAGGGGAGCATGGTTCCAATTTTATCTTCAGCTTGAATTGCTTCAAATGCAAAGTTCGGATTGCATGCACCCAGGATCCTGTATTTTTTAAAATCTATATCCAGTTTTTTTTTGAATGTTGCCTGTACATCAATTTCGGTCAAAATTCCAAAACCCTCTTTTTTAAGTTCTTCGGTCAC
Organism: Daejeonella sp.; assembly: GCA_044339075.1. GTDB lineage: Bacteria > Bacteroidota > Bacteroidia > Sphingobacteriales > Sphingobacteriaceae > Daejeonella. The sequence goes on from JBIIWE010000444.1 coordinate 460, forward strand.
TTTTGCAATGGCGGTGTCGAAGTCTTCATTGATTCTTTTAGTGAAATAATAGCTCATCTTCCAGTGATTTAAATGAATAGATTATGTATCAAAATTGCCTTTTATAAAGTGAAGGCTCTGTTACAACTGTTACATTCAACAAGATTTTATCTAAGGTGATTATACCCTAATTTTTTAGGTCTATAAAATGATCAGCTTTGTTAAAAACCTTCATAAATTACTCCGGAGCTCGGGGTCTCTTTTAATTCGATTTTTATTAACTCAGGTACCAGAGGTTTTATCTTGTGCCATAGCCAGATGGCTAAATTTTCGCTTGTTGGATTTTCAAGACCGGGAATATCATTCATTAAATGGTGGTCGAGTAATTCAATTACTGGTTTGATTTTCTTTTTCAGATCCCCATAATCTATGATCCAGCCACTTTTTTCATCGGGATGTCCTTCAATAAATACGGTGAGCATATAAGTATGGCCATGCATGTTTCCACATTTATGACCTTCAGGTACAGCCGGCAGGAAATGTGCAGCATCAAAGGAAAATTGCTTGTAAATTATCATTGGCCAAAATTAGATTATAACGTGTGTGAGAACAATGATCTTTATCAGTTTTACGAATTTTTTTCAACGAGGAGGCTGAATGCTGTGCCCCCGAACCCTGCCGAATTAATTAGTATTTTTCTGATCGGTTTGTTTTGCTTTCCTTGCTTAATATATGGAACCTGAATAAATTGATCATGCTGTAGCATTAATAGTGCCATTTCCAGGCTCAGGGCACCAGAAGCTCCGAATGTATGTCCGATTTTCCATTTGTTGCTTGTTAACAGAGGGGGTTTTTTATTAAATACAATATCAATGGCTTTCATTTCTGAAGCATCACCAAGTATTGTTCCTGGTGAATGCATGATTACAGCATCAATGCTATGTGGGGCATGCCCTTCCATTGCCATTTGCATTGATTTTTGAAGACAGGAAGCATCAGCAGATAATGAGGCGCCATGGCTTATGATATCTGTGCCGAAACCTATTCCTGTAATATAACCTAAGGCATTGTCTGCTGATAGTTCAAGGCAAAAACAGCCAGCCCCTTCACCGAGGACCATGGTATTTTGCTTTTTGTTCAGATCCATACTTCGGCAGGGATAATCATCTTTTAGTACTGAATAAATTTTCAGGGCCTTCATCTGTGCAATGCTGAAAGAGGTTAGGGGCGCCTCACTGCCACCGGCAAGGAAGCGAGTGCAAAAACCAGATTTGAGCCATGCTGCTGCATTGGCAACCGATTGCAAGGCCGTTGAACAGGTTGCCGAATGCGAAATTGTTGGCCCGTTCTTATTCTGGTCGCTGGCTACCCAGCTAGCAATATTGCCCAATGTTGTACTTGGTGAGGTTAGCGGGTTTACTTTTTGCCTGCCGTTCTCAATAAATTCAGTGTGATATTTTTCAAATGTTTCAGTAGCTCCCCTTGATGACCCGATATTGATGCCAAATCCTTCATTATTATCCCAGCCAGCCTGCTTTACTGCAATTCTGGAAGCTGCTATTGCATAAAGCACACTCCTGTCAAGCTGATGATATTTTTTATCTTTAACGAGGGCGGAAATCATTGCTTCAGCATCCGGAGCTAATGTTGCCACCCATTCTTCTAAGGTGTCTATTTGTTTTCTTTGAAAAAAATGCTGATCATCCTGATATTTCCCCCAGATTTTACTGCTGTCAATACCCAAAGGTGAAATACTTCCGTAACCGCTAATCGCTATTCTTAGATCTTTCATTAAATCGTCCTATGATTTTTTTTTCAATATTTATTTTATCAGCTATAAAAAATAAGTCAGTTAACTATCTGTGGACACTTTTTCCCAATATAGCTTCTTTCCAAAGATGTTTGTATTGTCGGTCATCTTTATCTTTAATAGCTCAATGCTCCATACTTTTCCTGGTTTTGCCAGTGCAAGTGGAAATTTTTTGTGGTAAAAAGCATCAGGATTAATTTGCCTTGATGAGAATTTACTTAGAATTTCCCCGGTTAACTGTATACCCTTTAATGCTAAAAAATTGTGTTTTTCTGGCAATATGCTTCCAGCAATGTTCGAGTTTTCTGCAAAGAGATTCGAATGTAATGATGATATAGAAGATTTGAAGAATAAGAGGGCGTTTTTTTCATCAAAAGCATAAAAGCAGTGAAAGCAATGAGGCTTATTCTGTTTGTCTATACAGCATATGCTTGCTATTGTATTCTCTTTGATAAAAGATTCAATCGTTTTGTCGAGGATCATTATTTTAGTTTTAAACAGGTATTATAGGTATGGGCATTCGGACAGTACATAAAATGCATTCTTTTATTACTAGAATTTCATGGATAACATCGTGTAAATATTTCTTCCCGGACGAAGCATTCTGCCCCAGTCAAGGTGCTCATAATAAGCTTTGTCCATCAGGTTTTCGGCGCCTGCCGAAAAATCCAG
>JBIIWE010000445.1:0-2903 GCA_044339075.1 Daejeonella sp.
TATAAGACAATAGTTTGCCTATGTATTCCTTTCGGTTCGTGTAATTTTCCATTAGACAAAGGTATAAAATAAATTATCGAAAGTTGTAAAAAATGCAAGTTTCGATAATTTTTAAAATAGTTTTTAACTAGTTTTCTTCATCTATTATCAGTTATAGTACGGTCGTCCTACCACTGCCTATAACGTTTTCGGGCTTGGCGAAGGTGGCGGATATTTAGCACTATTGTTCATACAAAGCATGAAAGTTGAACCTTGCACAAATGTTTCAACGTAGCGAATCGGCCACCATATTGCCAAACCAGTGTTGGCGGTAGGCTTATTTAAAATTGATTTGTCTTTTTAAAAAAATCCAACTTTCTAAGTAAACATCAATATCATTTGGATAATCGTGCTTTCCATTTATTACTTTTAAAAGAACAACTTCAGGCTTTCCTTTCTTTTTGTAGCTAAACTTTTCAATTGTTTTTCCATCTGTAGGGTCGATGTCCGGTAAAATTTCTTTTTTAGGCTTTCCAGTGTAAGCACCCAAACTTGACCAATATCTGAATGTTTGTTCAGTTGATCGAACTTTACCCAAAACAGTCCCCGAAATTTTTACTTCCCCACCGTTATAAGGATTTACCGCGTCGCTGGTTCCATTAATAATCATTACAGGCATTGGTAATTTTCTTTCAATACAGTCCATATTACTGGTGTCTGGAAGACTCGCAATAATAGCTGAAATAGCTTTGAACTTTTCAGGCATCGTTGTGGCTAGTTTATAGGCCATATGTCCGCCCCCGGAAGTTCCAATAGCAAATACCTGACCTGAATTTATTTGATATTTTGAAGTAAAGTATTCAATCATTCGATTAAAAAAAGTATTCTCATCAATGTTTTCAAGATTTGCAGCAGAGGTCGCTATTTTACGGCATTCATTCCAAAAATTTTTATATCCATCGGGATAAACCAATAAAATGTTTTCACTTTCAGCTATTGCTTCCAGCTTTAGGACTGATTTCCTAATTCCTTCACCGGAACCACCAGAACCATGCAGAATAAAGATTAAACTTGATTTAGTATTTGTTAGGGAAGGTTTTTTATAATGAAAGCTTCGGTAATGATTATCAATTAAAAGAGAATCGTTTAACAATTGTGCATTAGAAGATAAATAAGAGAGTATTAATAGAATTAGGAATGAATGTTTTCTCATATTGATTATTATTATTTTAATTATAATAGAAACTGATACTCTTAAAAGCTTACTGCTAACGTGCCGCGCACAGGCGCATACCCTTTTCGGGTTGCGCTTGTGCGCTGTTATGAGCTGTGGCAATTACTCAATTAGCTTGTCTCATTACTAAACTTATTTCCCTTCCAATATTTTCAATAACTGTTCATTCAAATACAATTTTTCCTTTCCAACTCTTACCGATTTCAAAAATCCATATTCTTCTAATTTTTGCAGATAGTTTCCGACTGTTTTGGGATTGCCTAAATTTTCATTTATTAAATGTTGGCGTTTTGTGTATGGTAATCGGAATAAAATCTCAATTAAATCTTTTGAATAAATCTTTGGTAATTTATTTTTTATTTCATCTGCTGTTCTTTCCATCACTATCGTGATATTTCTTAAGCCTTCTAATCCTTTAATTGAGGTCACCTCAATCATATCTAGCATATATAAAATGTAATTTTCCCAGTCATTTTTTTCAGTTACACCACGTAAACAATTGTAATATTCGGCTTTGTTTTTAATAATATATTCACTCAAATAAATTGCTGGTGTGTCAAGTAAACCAGAAAGTTTAAGATACAGCAACAATAAGATTCTTCCTGTTCTTCCATTACCATCTGAAAAAGGGTGAATGGCCTCAAATTGATAGTGCATCAACGCCATTTTTATTAATGGATCAATAGTTTCATCTTCGTTTATGAACTTTTCTAAGTTAGCTAACTTCTCACGAATAATATTTTCGCCACTTGGAGGTGTGTAAATTACTTCTCCTTTAGTGTTGCTCAATGTTGTGCCGGGAGTATTACGAATTGAAGCTGTATTTTGTTTAATGCATTGAACAATGCTTTCACATAGATTAGTTGTGATAAATGGTTTTTTATTTAATTGATTAAGTCCTAGCCAAAGAGCCTCTTTATAACTCAGAACTTCTTTTGTTTCGAAGTTTTCGACTTTTTTGTCGGCAACTAACGATTTGTATAGTTCATCGTTTGTTGTGATTATGTTCTCTACTTCCGAACTTGCTTTTGCTTCCTGCAAATATATTGTGTCTAAAAACAAAGTAGGATTTGGTAAGTTGAGCAAAGTTCCGTTCAATTGAGCTAATGCTCTACCAGCAGAAATAGTTTTGCGAAGTATATTTTTCGTTTCTATATCAGCATTTGGAGGCAATAATGGTAAGTCGTTGTAAGGTAATTCTTTGTTAAATTTTCTCATATTGTTCAAGAGTAAGACCTACACTCGTTTTTAACACAAGGGCAAATATACATTTATTTTACCTTCATCTAGCGAATGAGTGTAAAATTTACTCTCGATGTTCTTATATATCTGGTTGAGGCGTATTGCCATTGCTCACAACGGTTTGCCCACAGCCGCCGTTTTTTCAATGGCGGTTGTGCGCTGTTAGCAGCTGACCATTTTTGAATATGGATTATTTGTCGTCATAATGAAAGCGACATTGAATAATAGTGCATTTCTGATCTATTCTTTTTGTGCCACTAATTTTATAAACTAATCTATGTTCACCGGTAATTCTTCGCGACCAGAATCCTTTTAATCCGAACTTTAGTGGCTCTGGTTTTCCAATTCCTTTAAAAGGATCTTTATTTATTGCATTAATAAGTTCCTTGATCTTAAGAACAATATTTTCATCATTTTCAATCCAGAACGAAAAATCTTCCCAAGCAAT
>JBIIWE010000033.1:0-10271 GCA_044339075.1 Daejeonella sp.
AGGATTATTTAAACGAGGATTTAGAAGAATTATTCAAGTTTAGAGAACAAATAAACTAGCAGAAATTTATGGAAACTAAAGAATTTTACAGAATATGAATCAGACCACCGGGAGAAAAAATCCGCAATAAAAAATTCTTTTAATAAAAGTTGCAGCAATACCTTGCAATTTTATAATCAATCTATTTAATAGCTTCTGAGAATGTTTAGTACTTGATCTTTACCTTCTTTAGAATAAAATGAAGTAACCAGATCGGCCCGATCAACAGGAATTTAACATCATCTAAAAAGGAAGGTTTTTTTCCTTCGATCTTATGCCCAATAAACTGTCCGATCCATGCTATAACAAAAATACCAAGGCAAACCTGCCACATCTGGGGCCAGCCTTCTGTATTATGCATTTTCTCAAGAGAAACAATCCCAGCTGAAAAGAACATCATCAGCAGAAGCATGAAATAAGACAATACCGGCGATAATTTATAATAATAATAAATTGCAAAGGCTATTAAAAACGAAGCCCAATTGACATATCCATTATACTTTCCCATGAGCTCCAAATATGGAAATGGAATGGCCCAAACTAAACCAAATAAACTAAATACAATGGATGGAACACAGATCCAGTGGATTATTTCATTGATATGGTTCTGGTGGCTCTCAGAGTATTTATCAAAGTAAACATCAACGAGGCGTGATTCTGCTTGTTTTTGCATATCTAAGGGAGTTATAAGTTGGAGGTTGAAAGTTATAAGTTGTAAGTTGTAAGTTAATTAGGTAGTAAGTTTAAATATTGCTTAAAATTTAAATCCAGTTATTTAATGATTAAGGATATACTTTTAACTTATTCCCTATCACTTATTACTTAAAACTTATTACTTAAAACTTACAACTTATTACTTAAAACTATTTCGCGTAGGCAACAGACCTTGTTTCGCGTATCACTGTAACTTTTATCTGTCCAGGGTAGGTCATTTCTGTTTGAATACGGTTAGAGATATCAGCAGCAAGGATCTCTGCAGCAGCATCACTGATTCGTTCACTTTCAACCACTACACGCAGTTCTCTTCCCGCCTGGATTGCAAATGTTTTTTCAACACCCGGATAAGATAAGGCAAGTGACTCAAGTTCTTTCAGACGTCTGATATAACTTTCTACGACTTCCCTTCTTGCTCCCGGTCTTGCACCTGAAATCGCATCACAAGCCTGAATAATTGGAGATATCATGGAGGTCATCTCAACCTCATCGTGGTGGGCTCCAATTGCATTACATACTTCAGGATGTTCCTTATATTTTTCTGCAAGCTGCATACCTAAAATTGCATGTGGCAATTCAGGATTATCATCTGGCACCTTACCAATATCATGTAATAGTCCGGCGCGTTTAGCCATTTTAACATTCAATCCAAGTTCTGCAGCCATGGTTGCACAGAAATTAGCTACTTCACGGGAGTGCTGTAACAGGTTTTGTCCGTAAGAAGAACGGTAACGCATTCTTCCAACCATTCTGATCAGTTCAGGATGCAGACCGTGGATTCCAAGGTCAATTACTGTACGCTCGCCAATCTCAACGATCTCATCTTCGATCTGTTTTTTAGTTTTTGCAACTACCTCCTCAATTCTTGCAGGATGTATACGCCCATCTGTTACCAGACGGTGTAAAGCCAAACGGGCAATCTCACGTCTTACGGGATCAAATCCTGAAAGAATGATCGCCTCAGGAGTGTCATCAACAATGATCTCAATTCCGGTAGCAGCTTCAAGAGCACGGATATTACGCCCTTCACGCCCAATTACTCTTCCTTTGATCTCATCATTCTCAATATTAAAGATTGAAACAGTATTTTCAATTGCACTTTCAGTAGCTGTCCGCTGAATCGTCTGAATGACCACTTTCTTAGCTTCCTTGCTTGCTGTTAATTTTGCCTCATCTACAATATCCTTGATCTGGATCATTGCCTGGGTACGGGCTTCCTCACGTAGTGAGTCAATTAATTGATTTTTAGCATCTTCTGCAGATAGGCCAGCAATTGCTTCCATTTGCTTAATATGTTGATTCTTTAAAGCATCCACATCTTCCTGCTTCTTTTTCGTCAGTTCAATTTGTTTTTCCAGGTTAGATTTAACAGTAGTTAATTCTTCTTCCTTACGTGTCAGGTTTTCGAGTTTCTGGGTAATTGACTGTTCTTTTTGCTTAATTGAATTCTCTCGCTGATTAATGGTATTATTTTTAGTGTTAATTTCCTGCTCATGATCAGCTTTCATCTGCAAAAACTTTTCTCTTGCTTCAAGAAGCTTATCTTTTCTAAGAATCTCGGCATTGGTTTCAGCATCCTTAAGAATCTTTTTTGCCTTATTCTGAGCTCCTATTTCCTGGTTACGGAATAGTTTGAGAAGAAAAAATCGTCCAAGTACTACTCCTGCAGCAAGGCCCCCTAAAATGTAAAGTACTATCTGTAATATGTCCATAATTAATTTAAATAAAAAAACCGCAAAAATTTAAGCCTCATGTACAGTAAAAACTTGATTCATTAGGATTAGATAATCGATTTTAATCAGGCGCCTAAGCAAATGAAAAATCTTTAAACTCTTCTAATTCTAATGTGTTAAGCTTTAACTAGTGAAACTCAAAAATTTAACTGCGGTCAAATTTTGAATGCTCTTCAATATATAGAACGATACTACTTCGAAAAAAAATCTGTTAACAGCTGATCCAATTGGTAAACCTTTTCTGTTACATCCGTGCCTTCATGCATTACTTTTCTTTCAGCTTTTAATGTAGCTGTAGCATAATGCAAAACACACATGGATAACAAATCCTGCTTATCCCGAACCGCATAATTGTCCTGATATTCCTTTATGCGATCATTAATTATTTTAGCTGCCCGTCTAATCACTTCCTCTTCTTCCATGTTTACCTTTAATGGGTAAACTCTATCGGCAATATTTATTTTTATGGAGATTTCTCCCATTTGAGCTTAGTTCACTAAGTATTACTTTTTAAGCAACACAATACACTTATCTATTTCGCGTACAAATTCGGTAATTTTTTGCTTTATGTCAAGAGTTTTTTCACTTAGGCCTAAATCAGTAGAAGGAATACCTTCTAATGAACGGGCTAAGGTTAAAACTCTTAACCTTTCTTCCAGATCTGTTTTCAATAAATTTCGGCTATCAACAGCCTGCTTTAATGAAATATTCTCCTGCTTTAACAAGTCATTTTCTTCCTGTAAAGCTGTACAAAGCTCTATTAACCTGCCTGTTTTATCAATTACTTTACTAAGCTGATCTGCGACTGTCATTAAAGTATAAAGTTGAAAGTAAAAAGTTTAAAGTTTTATAAAACTAAAAAACTTAAAATTATGTACCAAGCCTAAAAAAGAAGTCAAAAATAAAAAACCAAGCAATGGAAATTACTCAATGATCAAATGTCAAATTTTATATCCTTATTGCTAAGTTCCTTCGCTACACTCAGGATGACATCCTTCCACACATAAAAATAATAGTTATAGCAACTTTAAAGACGAATACAACAAATATAAATCTAAATCAAAACTTTTAGCTTTATGCTTTTAGCTTTATGCTTTTAGCTTTATGCTTTTAGCTTTATGCTTTTAGCTTTATGCCCAATCCTTACTTCCTTATCTCCGCTCCTACCTGCTTTTCGAAATTAATAATTAATTTCTGCATAAGAGCTTCAATTTGCTTATCAGTCAAAGTTTTCTCTTCATCCTGAATCAGAAAACTCAAGGCATATGATTTTTTACCTTCAGGAAGTTTATCACCTACATAAACATCAAATACATTTACTTCTTTCAAAAGGCTCTTATCAGTTTTCTGCGCTATCTGTTTAAGTTGTTCAAACGAAACATCTTTATTAAGCAACATAGACAGATCTCGTCTTACAGATGGAAATTTTGAGACCTCTGTATAGCTGATCTTATTATTTCTAACTGACCTGACAATCAGATCCCAATCAAAATCGGCATAAAATACATCAGATGTAATATCCAGTTTTTTCAATGATTTTTTTGAAACGATACCAAAGTCAACCAGAACCTTTTCTCCTTTACAATAACTGATGCCAGAAGAAAGATCCGGATTTATGGTTTCAGCTGAGCCCAAACCCTTAATATTTAACCTGTTAATGATCAAATCAACTGCAGATTTTAAATTATAAAAACCAACATCGTTGGATCTTGAATTCCAGTTTTCAGCTTGTCTGGCTCCGGTAATAAATACAGAAAGACGTTGATTTTCCTTATAATTTTCATTTTCAAGACTATATACCTTACCAAACTCATAGAGCTTCAGATCCGGTTTACGACGATTCTGATTATACGCAATAGCTTCTAAACCCGAGAATAACAAATTTTGACGCATGACATCTAAATCACTACTTAAAGGATTAAGGATCTTAACTGCTAAATCTGGCTGTGATGAATAACTGATCTTTGTTAAAGAATTACACAAGATCTCATAAAATCCGTTTGCTGTTAGTAAATCTGCCGTTTGATTTTGCAGCACCTCTTTATCTGGTTTATGGGTATGATTCAGGGATGCTCGTATCTGATTGGGAATCTCAATATGGTCATAACCATGTATTCTCAAAACCTCTTCAATAATATCCACTTCACGGGTCACATCAACTTTGAACGCAGGAACTTCAAGCTTCATTCCTTCCATATCCTGGGATACTATTTTTATACCCAGTCCGCTTAACGTTGAATGAATCTCTTCTGTTGAAATTTCCTTTCCGATCAAGCGAGTAACATTTCTAAATGAGATGTTCACATCAAATGGTTTTGCCGGTAATGGATAAATATCAGATATCTCAGAAGAAATATGTCCTCCCGCAAGCTCCTGAATAAGTAATGCTGCGCGCTTCAGTGCAATAACAGTCATTTCCGGATCAGTTCCACGTTCAAACCTAAATGAAGCATCTGTTTTTAATCCATGACGCTTGGAAGTCTTACGTACTGAAACCGCATCAAACCAGGCACTCTCTAAAAATATTTTGCTTGTTGACTGTTTTACCCCAGATGATTTTCCACCAAAAACACCTGCAATACACATCGGCTCATTCGCATTACAGATCATCAGATCATCAGAAGATAATTTGCGTTCGGCATCATCCAGTGTATAAAAAATGCTTCCTTCCGCACATTTTTTAACGATCACTTTGTGACCTGAGATGGCATCGGCATCGAATGCATGCAAGGGCTGACCAAATTCATGAAGCACGAAATTAGTCACATCAACCACGTTATTTATGGGTCTGATACCGATGGCGTTTAGTTTTACCTTCAGCCATTCAGGCGACTCATTAATCGTTACACCACTTATACTCAATGAAGAATACCTTCGACAAGCATCTATATCTATAAGCTCTACAGGAATATTCAATTCCTGATTCTGAATTTTGAAACCCGAAATATCGGGCATAGTTAGTTGTAATTTTAGATAAGCTGCTAAATCACGTGCTACACCAAGATGAGAAGCTGCATCGGCACGGTTTGGTGTCAAACCGATCTCAAAAATAGAATCATCCTCCATCTTAAAGTAGGCACTTGCTGGGGAACCAATACTTGCATCAGCATCTAATTCAATTATACCCGCATGATCATGGCCTAAACCAATCTCATCTTCAGCACAAATCATTCCTTCTGATACTTCACCTCTGATCTTTGATTTAGATATTTTAAAAGGCTCTCCTGTTGTGGGATATATCGTTGTATTGACCATGGCAACAACAACTTTCTGTCCTGCAGCTACATTATTGGCCCCACAAACGATTTGAAGTTCTTCTGCCAGGCCAACGTCTACTTTAGTAACCTTTAGGCGATCTGCATTGGGATGCTGTGCACATTCCTTAACATAGCCAATAACCAAGCCTGCAAGTCCCCCGGGAATAGTCTGCACCTTATCAATGCTTTCAACTTCCAATCCGATGTTAGTGAGTATTAAGGATAATTCTTCGGGAGTTTTATTCGTGTTAATGAATTGCTGCAGCCACTTATAAGAGATCTTCATGTTCTAAAAATGATAAACGACAAAGATAGAAAGAGATATGAGATTTGAGAAAGGAAATTAGAACTCATGAGGGTTAATATAAATAATGGATCGTAATACCGGATAGGTAAACGGTAGCATTTAAACCTGCATACATTAATCCAGGATTCCTTCATCAGCAAAACTCAAAAAGCCTTGATCTGTTATGATCAGATGATCCAATACAGGAATATCTAAAAGATTTCCTGCAGACCTCAATTTTCGGGTTAATTCAAGGTCGGCCTGACTAGGCTTCAAATTACCTGAAGGATGATTATGCGCTAGAATCAATGATGCAGCATGATTTTCGAGTGCTATATTAAAGATGATCTTTGGATCAGCAATTGTACCTGCCTGACCGCCTTTACTTATCAGATGACTCGATGTGATCTTATTTGCACGATTGAGTACAATGATCCAAAATTCTTCGTGGTTCAAATCCTTAAACCGGGAGACCATAGCTTCATAAACATCGATACTAGTACTTACCTGTACCCGCATTGTACTGATCGTTTCTTTTCTTCGCCTCCCTAATTCCAATGCTGCAATGATGCTGATGGCTTTTGCCTCACCGATACCTTTAAATCTGGATAACTCAGAAATCCCAAGCCTGGCAAGTTGATTGAGATCGTTTTCACATAAATGAAGAATTCGCTTACTTAACTCTACAGCGCTTTCAGTTCTATTCCCTGACCCAATCAAGATGGCTATGAGTTCAGCATCACTCAGACTTCTTCTTCCCTGATTCGACAATTTTTCTCTGGGGCGATCTTCCTCTGCCCATGCTTTGATGGTTATTTTATGTTCATATGATCCCATAAATTAAACATCAAAAAAAACATAATACTAAAAAAGGGGTTCCGATTAAACGGAACCCCTTTTTTAGTAAACGGTCTTTTCAGATTATTTCAAGGCGTTAACAAATTTTGTCAATTTAGACTTATTGTTAGATGCTTTGTTCTTATGTATGATATTCTTCTTTGCTAAACGATCTAACATAGAGATTACTTTACTTAAAAGCGGTGTAGCTTCTGATTTGTCAGTAGTAATACGTAATCTTTTGATTGCGGATCTTGTGGTTTTCGCCTGATAGCGATTACGTAAACGCTTAGCTGCGTTTGATCTAATTCTTTTTATCGATGATTTATGATTTGCCATTTCTTAAGCTTATTATTCCGTCCTTCTTTTAAGGACTGCAAATATATGCCGATTATTTTAATATTCAAAGCATAATTTAAAAAAAGAGCAAATGCTGATTTGTGTCCTATCCAAAGTTTCAATCAGAGGATATTCTACTTGACAATAGCGAGAATTTGATGTCAAATCTTGTTCATTATTCTGAATTATTACCATTCAATCAGGAAACAGACCTTTAAATAAGTTTATTGGACTTTATAAAAACGGCAGGTTAGATTGAATCAAAAGAGAGTCCCTAAAACTAATCACGATCACTATTTACAGATAAATAAATGGCGGGAACCTATTCAAAAAAATATATACATGCGATTTTTGCTGTAATAGAAAGAAAAAATCTATTCCTGTTTTTGATCCTGATCTTGTGTATTTTCTGCTCCTCCTGGGGATTTTTCGCACACCAAAAGATTAACAAACTTGCTGTATTCACATTACCGAGCGAGATGATCGGATTTTACAAAAACAACATTGCCTTCCTAACAGATCATGCTGTAGATGCTGATAAACGTCGTTATTCAGACACCGCAGAAGCTCCCCGTCATTTTATTGATGCTGACCGATATGGTGAACAAGCCTTTGACAGCATACCCCAAAAATGGAAAGATGCAGAAGCGAAATTCAGCAAAACAATACTTCAAGAAAACGGGATCGTTCCCTGGCAAATTGAAAGAACCTATTATTTATTGGTAAAAGCCTTTCAAATTCGCGATTCGATCAGGATCCTGAGATTATCTGCCGACCTTGGTCATTATATTTCGGACGCACATGTACCGCTTCATACTACAGAAAATTACAATGGACAGCTAAGTGGTCAAACCGGGATACATGGTTTTTGGGAGAGCAGATTACCCGAGTTATTTGCTACTGATTATGACTTCATTGTAGGTCGTGCACAATATATTGATAACCCGCTGAAAGCTGCATGGAATATTGTTAGAAATTCTCATAGCTATGTAGATTCTGTACTACTAATTGAATCAAGGCTTAGCAAACAAATCGCATCGGATCGTAAATTCAGCTTCAGCAAGCGCAACGGCCGGGTTGAACGGCAATATTCAGAGGAATTCTCAACAGCCTATCATAGAGCTTTGAATCATATGGTTGAAAAACAAATGCGTGCTTCTATACTAATGACCGGAAGTTATTGGTTTTCAGCCTGGGTTGATGCTGGACAACCCAGATTGAAAAATTTTGCAGCCACTGAATTAAGTACAGAAGAAAAGAATACTCTGAAAAAGGAATTAGAACTGTTTCAGAAGGGGGAAATCATTGGAAGAAAAGAAAACTAAGCCTTCACTCCCATTGTACCTTTAGCTTTTAAGGAAGCAAAAATAGCTGGCAATATGGTTAGGACTAAAATGACCAACATCACATAAGTGAAATTATCTTTGATGATCGGAATATTTCCAAATATGAAACCGATACCGAGAAAACTTACGATCCACAAAACACCGCCAACGATATTATAATAGGTAAAATAAGCAAAATTCATTTTACCAACCCCTGCCACGAAAGGTGCAAGAGTTCTGAAAATTGGCATAAAACGACTAAAAATCAACATATTACCACCTTTTTTATTGAAATAGCCTTTGGTTTTATTGTAATATTCAATTTTTAGAATTCTATTCCCAGGCTTAAAGACCTTGGGGCCAAGGAAATTTCCCAGGATGTAATTCACCGTATTCCCACTAATAGCTGCTGCGATCAGCAATATGCCCATTAAATAAATATTCAATCCCGTATCTCCATTTGCAATGAGGGCACCAACGGCAAATAACAGGGAATCTCCTGGGAGAAATGGTGTGATTACAAATCCTGTTTCTGCAAAAATAATCATGAAAATAATGAGATAAGTCCAGGTTCTGTAATCACTAACGATCTTAACCAGGTATTTATCTATATGAAGAATAGAATCGATGATATTACTTAAAACTTCCAAAGCTTAATATTAAAAAAAATGAAAAATAAATGAACCATCTTAAATGATGATGAAAAAAGAAATAGCAAGGGAATTGACCAATCTCAGGAATTGACTTTATTCTTCTCCCGGAACACTTCGATTATAGGAGGGAGAATAGAAAGGATAATTATGCCGAAGATGACATAGGTGAAATTATCCTTAATGACTGGCAGGCCACCGAAAAAATAGCCTATGAATAAAAATGAAGTAACCCATAATACTCCACCGGTTACATTAAATGTTGCAAATTTCAGGTAGCTCATCGTACCAATACCCGCAACAAAAGGCGCAAAAGTTCTTATTATAGGAATAAAACGAGCATAAATAATGGTCTTACCACCATGTTTTTCATAAAATGCCTGCGTTTTATCCAGATAGTCCTTTTTTAGTAATTTATACTTACCGCTAAATGCCAGAGGACCAATAAAATTTCCAATGTGATAGTTCACCAGATCACCCAAAATAGCTGCTACAATCAGTAAAATACACATCATAAAGATATTCAAGCCACTGTCAGGATTGGCAATTATGGCCCCTGCAGCAAATAGAAGCGAATCACCCGGCAAAAATGGAGTTACAACAAACCCGGTTTCCGCAAAAATTATCAAGAAGAGGATCAGGTAAGTCCAGGTTTGATATTCCTGTACAATTTCTATTAAGTGCTTATCTATATGAAGGATGAAATCGAGTAGTTGCTGTATAAGTTCCAAGTCTTGCGCTAATTATGTCACAAAAATAGAAAACTAAGACCAAAAGACCTGACATTTCTAATTAAATTGCTTTTTTATGATGAAATATCCGTTAAAATATATGCTCCTTCTATTAAGGATTAAAAAACTGATTTTATCTAATCTTCTATTTGAATTAAAACCAGATCAAATTAAAAATGAATGCTGTTCGATATTTAATTAAACAAAAATGCCCCCATAAAGTGTCTACTTTTTGGGGGCAGTCTAAAATGCCGGGCTATTTTGAATTAATATTTTAGCGATATTGGATCAGGCATAGGTATTTAGCATCACTGGCATAACCAGCATCAGCACATCTTCTGCATCATCATGGGTTTGTGG
>JBIIWE010000446.1:0-2901 GCA_044339075.1 Daejeonella sp.
TTCAACGAAAAGATCTCCTCCGCCGGTAAGGGTAAGACCCTTCTGACCAACCTTACTATCTTTAATATATAAGTTCCAGCAATGAAAATGTACGTCGACCCGATTCAGGACACAGCTTTCTATGCGGAAGTTCTTAGTGAGATTGGTACCAAATACGCCCCAGTGAACCGGACTACCTTCAGCTGTAATATTCCGGAATGTCACGTTCATCCAGCGATTTCCTGAGATCCCATAAGTACCCTGCGGCACCATCGGCACGCCCACTCTATCTTTTTCCCATGGCAAAAGCCTGATATTCTCAACGGTTACATCGAAAACATACTTTAGAGAATAAAAACCGCTTCTCTGGATTTTGGCCACATCTTGTTTCCCGGGCTCAAGTCCGACCCACTGATTTGAAAGCAATGTACGGCTACGCTCCACGCGAATGCCATTCTCAAAATAAGCACCCTCATTATCCCCTGATAAATAGAAAGTTCCACCAGTAATATTTAAATAACTGTCGCTCGCCGGGTAGGCAATCAGGCTGGTATAATCTTTAAAAGACCATGCAATATCCCCAACGATTCTGCCATGTTCTTCCACATAAAATAACTCTTCCCGAGCCCATCCCTTACTTACTCCAGTACTTTGATTTCGGAGTCCGATCATATCATTTGTATCAGCAATGATGATCATACAATTTTTATAAGGAGCCAGTTCCGGTATCACCTGCACACCCGGTTTCAACTGATTAAGCACTAATTTTTTGCTTTCTTCGCTCAGTTTTATGTTAACAGGAGGCTGATCCGCAAGAATCTTAAACCGTGGCTCCTTGCTGTTAAACTTCTCGTCAAAATGGAAAATACTTTGTCCCCAGTCTGTATTGGTCCGTATTTCAATGGCATTTGATTCACTAAACCAGTATTCACCATTGGGGTTGATCACCGGAAGAAGCTGTGAATTCGCATAATTATGTGCTGCTCTGATCTGTATCCCATCATCATTGATCTTATCGCCCAAGGCACCAAATAATTTATAATTCACGGCGTTAACATTGATCAGTTCAGCAACTAGATCCTTTTTCAAAGGAATAATGCTTCCATTATCCACAGGCTGATCCGACTGAGTTTCCTTGATTAGGTAGGTTCCATGTCCGCTATCACCAACCTGATAATATCCGGCAGTTTGTACAAAGTTTCCTGATTTGAGGGATGTACTTTCCTTTAATGCCGCAATAGTTGAAAAAACAAGTAAGACCTCCCCTTCCTTCAACACCGGAACAAGACTATTGACTGAAGCATTTGCAGTGGAGGCGAGCATACCTAAGCCTGTCAGACCAAAAGTACTGAGTACCTTACGTCTGCTTAATTTATTTGCCATAAAAGATTATATAAATTTCATTTAGTCTGAAAGATCATATTTATATGTTTCAGGCACAAAGAATATATTAACGATAATTCCAATGATGATCAATGCAAGCGGATAGACCAGACCGATGAAGGGCGATAACGCAAACCCGATCACTACCGATGATTTGATCAATTCTGTTATGACCGGAGTTGAACCTCCGATGGCCCCATTACCCACATTATACACGAATCCCATACTGGTATAGCGGATACGTGTAGGGAACATTTCCATAAGGAAGGCACCCATCGGACCATAAACCATAGTTCCGGAAAGTGTGAGCATAAATACGAGTCCGATGAATATTAGAGTGGTCTGCGTATCGATATGCTGGATAGTATCCAAGCGTTGTGGGTTTCCCAGTTCCAAAAACAGATAAAACATAATTGGGATCACGATAAGGCCCAATATCATCCCGGGTAGAATAACCTTTTTCCTGCCAATTTTATCACTCAGCGCTCCAAAGATCTGGAAAAAAGGACCTGCCAAAAGAATACCGCTAGCCATAATTAAGAGTGCAGTGGTATCAGGCAATTTCACCGTTCGCTGAAGGAAAAACAAAGTAATAAACTGATTGGTTTGCATGATGGCACTTTGCGCAGCATTACCACCAAAAATTGCACCTAGGATTAAGCCAATATTCTTATTGGTTCTAAAGGTTTCTTTAACTGGAGAACTACTGGTTTTTCCTTCACTTTTCAGCTGAGCAAAAACCGGACTTTCATGAAGTCTGCGGCGAATAAAATAGCTGGCAATAACAAGAATAGCACTAAAAAGGAATGGAATTCTCCATCCAAAAGAGTTAAAAGATTCTGCAGACATGATACTTTTCGTAGAAAAAACAACTACAAGACCCAAAATCATAGCAATAGAGGAGGTTGTTTGTATAAACCCGGTATAAAAACCTCTTTTATTTTGAGGGGCATGTTCTGCGACATAGATCACAGCACCTGAATATTCTCCGCTGATAGCCAAACCCTGCATGAGCCTAAGTATCAGAAACAGAATTGGAGAAACCCATCCTGCCTGTTCGTATGTTGGTATACAACCAATTAAAAAGGTTGCTCCGCCCATCAAGAGCAAAGAAACCAGGAAAGTATGTTTTCGTCCAATTTTATCTCCAAAATTACCAAATAAAAGAGATCCAAAGGGTCTGATCAGATAGGTGGTTGCTACGATACCCAGAGTTTCAATAAAATTATTGCCACCGGCAGGAAACAACTGCATGGATAAAATATTAGCCATAATTACAGCCAGCAAAAGATCATACCATTCGATCAGCGTTCCAACAGAGGACGCTATAATTACTAATCGAAGATTATTCTTTTTTTCTGGGCTAATAACAGCGTCATTCGCTAATTCAGGAGGGTTAGAAACAGAGTCCATGTATTCGCTTTAATAGTATGTTTGAATTTGGATTCAAATTAGAAATTTTTTGGATAGAATATAGAATCGTTGAGTAATTTATCTGCTACCCGACTTCGCTAGCGCACGCGTGTCGCGTGTGCTCTC
>JBIIWE010000447.1:0-2900 GCA_044339075.1 Daejeonella sp.
TGTGAAATATCCATGTCTGATGCAGTAGGAAAGAACTATGAATCCATTCTTTATCTTGCAGATGAGTGTATAAAAGTTTAATATGGTTCAATGACGGATGTTGTGGGTAAGGCTATTTTTTTTAACCACATAGAAACATAGTTTTATAAAACAACAAATGATAACGCAAAAATATTTAGACGAATTAAATTATGTAGTAGTTGGCGCAGCCATTTAGGTACATGAAATATTGGGAAGAGGATTAATGAAAGCGTTTTCCATCAATGTTTTTTGTTGATTTAAAGGCTGTTCAGGAAATGACTAATGTGTTTGAAGCGCAGCTTCTAACCTCTATGAAACTTTTAAAATCCCCAAAAGGCATTTTAATAAACTTTAACTGTTTTAATATCTTACAACAAGGACAAAAAACATACATAAATGAGTATTTTTATTTCTTACCTAAAGATTAAAACCTATGTTTCTATGTGGTTAATAAAGTAACCATACAAAACATTATAGAACTATTCATACTCTAATATTTTTTTTTGCTTCAAAAAAGTTTTAATAAACTTTTACTGTTTTAATATCTTTCAACAAGGACAAAAAACATACATAATTGAGGATATTAATTTATTGCCAAAAAATTAATGCTTCTATGTGTTTAATAATGATTTAACCACATAGAAACATAGTATTGGATTAGTGCCTAAAAAAACCTATGTTTCTATGTGGTTATTAAAGTATTCATACGAAACATTATAGAAACTTTTAATACTCTATTTTTTTTGCTTCAAAAAACTTTAATTACAGGGATAAAACATAAAATCTATGAAAGGCAAAGTTGCACTGATCACAGGAAGTACTAGCGGAATCGGACTGGGTATTGCCAGGGCATTTGCAAATGCAGGCTTTAACCTTGTTATTCACGGACTTGAATCAAATGGTGCCGAAATTGCCCGGAGTATTACTAATGAATATCAGGTTGAAACCTTGTATTCATCAGCTGATCTTCTAAATCCCTCCGAAATTGAAGGGATGGTTACAGATGCCCTTGCCAAATTTGGAACTATTGATGTGCTTATCAATAATGCTGGAATTCAGTATGTTTCAGCCATTGAAAATTTTCCACTTATGAAGTGGAATGATATCATCAGTGTTAATTTAACAGCCTCTTTCTGTACTTCTAAGGCAGTCTGGGAAGGTATGAAACAAAAAAAATGGGGGAGGATTATTAATATTTCTTCAGCACACGGATTGGTAGCGTCTGAATTTAAATCAGCTTATGTTGCCTCAAAACATGGCTTAATTGGTCTGACTAAGGTCTTAGCTCTGGAAGGCGCTGATTTTGGAATTACAGCGAATGCTATTTGTCCGGGTTTTGTGAAAACTCCCCTGGTTGAAAAGCAGATCACTGATCTTGCGCAACAGCAGAATGTTTCAGAAACCGAAATAATTCAAAAACATATTTTGAAAAAACACGCTATTAAAGAGTTTGTAAGCGCCGATGCGATTGCTGCACTAGCTCTTTTCTTAGCTTCCGATCAAGCATCTATGATCACAGGAACAAGTATGCCGATTGATGGTGGCTGGCTTGCCGGATCAAGTCCGGCATGACTACGGATCAAGTCCGGCATGACTACGGATCAAGTCTGGCATGACTACGAATCAAGTCCGGCATGACATGTATTGGATCAAGTCATTGCGGACTTGATCCGCAAACCCGCAAACCCGCAACATTACCTCAGCCTATCCGCAGATTTGATCAATTTCTCATCTTTCCTGATTCCTCTTAAAGCAAGAATCACAAAAAATACACTCAAGGAAGGAAGAATTACCCCCAGTCCATAATTTTCTGTTTGTAGGTTAATTGTACCTAATGCTTGTTTCGCGGTTTGAACCAGCCAGAAACTGAAACCCAGAATTGCAACAATGCTCAGATAGCACATTTTAATCTGTTGCTTCCGGTTTTTATATAAAAAAATGGTAACAAATGGGATTAATCCCAGAATAACAGTTGCAATAGTTAAGGCCAAAAAGGCTTCCGTCTGAACGATCTGTCCGCCAATACTTTCTTGAATTCCTGTAATTTTTAAAGCCCTTGAAGAACCATCAGGATTATAAACCTGCAGGTATGGGAATAGAAATAGACCGAAAATTGCTGCGGTAGCAAAAAATAGCCAGATGGTTTGTACTCGTTGAAGCATAATGAAATTGTTTCATGCAAATATATATTATTTTACCTATCCTGCGGTTCACACATCGTTAACAGCTATCTCAATTGATTGGATTTTAATGATAAAAATATCATCTTCCTCACCACTCTTTGCCTTTTCCGCATTACCTTTGCAGCTTGGACAAGGCACAGAGATATTTTATAGAAATCGCGTATAATGGAACGGCTTATCATGGATGGCAGATCCAGAAAAATGCGCTTTCTGTGCAGGAATTGGTCAATAAAGTACTTTCTACACTCTGCAGGCAGGATATTGAAACCCTGGGATGCGGCCGTACAGATACCGGTGTTCATGCAAGGCAGCTTTTTGCTCATGTGGATATTCCTGGCAACATTGATGTGCTAAACCCGCAGTTTCTGCTGAGTATGAACTCCATGCTTCCTTATGATATCGTGATAAAACGTTTTATAAAGGTCGCTCCCGATGCACATGCCCGTTTTGATGCAAGGCTGCGATCCTACGAATATCATATCCATTTTTCAAAGGATCCGTTTCTTCATAATTTATCTTGGTTATTACGTGATAAACCAGACATAACCCTCATGAATGAAGCTGCAGCAATCCTCATGGAATATAAAGATTTTAGCTGTTTCAGTAAATCAAATACAAAAACACTGACCAATAATTGCCTGATACAAAGAGCTGAGTGGGTAAAAACTGAGCAGGGCATTGCATTTCATATTTCGG
>JBIIWE010000448.1:0-2894 GCA_044339075.1 Daejeonella sp.
TTATAAGAAGGATTCTGATAGGTTTCCGGCCAGTCCTGAACAGACCATTCTTCATAAGGCTTAGCAGAATAATCTGCATCCACAATCATAAAGCCTTTAAATAACTTATCGGTTATATCAGTATTGACCTTGTCGTATGCTTTAAATCCATGTCCCGAAAAAGAAGGAATCAGCATGGCAAAATCGAACTCCTCCGTTTTATGATCGCCATTAAGATTTTCGTATAAAACCTTTCCGTCTTCAACTTTATAAACACCTGCACCTAAGATCCATTTAATACCACGGTCGGCGAACACCATCTCAACCATATCGCTTGATTCAAGTGTTTTATTCCCGTAAGCAAGGAGCATACCATCCATACCAAAATCGCCTAACTGAAATTCATTTGAAATCCAGGTTACATCTATTTTATCCCTGACATTGAATCTGACCAGTTCCTTTTCTACATTCAAAATATACTCGAATGCGGCACCCTGGCATGTAGCCCGGGCATGCCCTGTTCCGATAAGTATTTTAGCTCTTTTACCAGATGATCTTACCAAGCTGATCAGTTGATGTAATGCTGCGGATGCATGAATAGCATGATCGTATGTGCAAACTGAAAAAGTTTTATTGGTACCCGGATTTAAACCCTCTGTAAGATCAAATGCAAGTTTGGGGCCTGTGGCATTGATCAGATAGTCATAACTTATATCCTCCTGAACACCGGCATTTTCTCCGTAGATATATTCAACCTTCACAAATGGCTTATTTTCTGTTTTGCTGCCCTCCGGATGAAATGATACTACCCTGGCTTGTTTATATCCAATTCCATGCTTTTTATACACAGGTTCTAGCGGAAAAGAAACATCACTTACATTCATCCTTCCAATTCCAACCCAAATATTGGAAGGAACCCATTGATAATTCCTGTTTGGTGAAACAACAAGAATTTCATGTTCTCCTGATAATTTTCTTCTCAAATGGCTGGCTGCTGTATGACCAGCAATGCCTGCTCCCAGAATTACTACTTTTGGCATGGTGTTGCTATTTAATTATATACTACTTTATAAGAATCAGCTGACTGTCATCAATCCCCTTCACCCAATGTTTAACCAACGACTCAATATTTATAAAATCACCGGGAAACAAAGTTTCTTTTAAGCCATTTTCAAATACAACCTCAGCATCGATACATAATAACAATGCAGGAACTTTTGATACATGTTCCTTAATCTCCTGATTAGCCATGATTTGTATGGCAATTGCACCTCCTGCTGCATCCTTAAAAATTGATACTGCAGATACTTCCTTCTTCACTGCTTGTAGTTCCTTTATATTCATCAAACTATACTTAAACAATTAGTACAAATATCTAGTTTGATTTAGAGCGGATCAGAATAAGAAGGCTTTCAATCATATCATCTCCTTTAACAATTAGGTCAAAATTAAAATTTGAAACACGCCATTTAAACATCTGAAGTCTGAAAGTACCCATCACCACGTTAAGTAGATCTTCTGTACTAACCGAGTTAGTAAAAACTTGCTTACTCTGCCCTTCTTTAAGAATGGGCATGAGATGCTTCATTTTCACACTCATTATTCGTAATATCTTTTCATTGATCTTCTGACTTTCTTCAATCAGTCCGTCAGAAAACACAGCAACCACAAAATGAGGGTTCTTCGTAAAAAAGGAAAATTGGCCTCTAAAAATAGTCTTGAATTTTTCTTCAGGTGATTGTTCCTCAGTAATCACCCTTGAAAATCTGTCCTCCATATCTTTAGCCAAATATTCAAGTAACGTAAGAATAATATCCTCCTTACTTTCAAAATGCCTGTAAATGGCACTTTCAGAGAACTTCATTTCCTTAGCTAAATTCTTTATTGTTAAACCGCTTAGCCCTGAAGCGGTTAATATTTTACCAGCAGCTTCTATTATTTCAAGCTGCCTATCTGATATCGATCTTATCATGGCCGTATACATTTGATACTGAAATACATTATCAAATTCAA
The DNA here is from genome assembly GCA_044339075.1 of Daejeonella sp. Classification (GTDB taxonomy): domain Bacteria; phylum Bacteroidota; class Bacteroidia; order Sphingobacteriales; family Sphingobacteriaceae; genus Daejeonella. The sequence continues at coordinate 1,993 of JBIIWE010000448.1, forward strand.
TATGATTGAAATGTTAATTACTAAATTACAATGTTAGTGAGTATTCACTTACAAATATAAAAACATTTTATTCAGTAAACAAAAATATTTTTAGCGATTTAATTAATGTTAAAATTTGAGGTTAAAAGAGCGATACAGCAGGAAGCAAATGTAGGATTACAGATATTACAAATTTGCAATACCTATAAAATGTCTAGCAAAAAATCAGAAAACAAAAAAAAAGGCTCCGAAGAGCCCCTTAAATATTTTGAAGATTTAATTTCTTATTGTTGAGTTACAGTATACACTACTGGAACAACGTTCAATCCTGTTGATTTACCTGCATAAGCACCACCAGCACCGATCAAGTATGAAATGTTAAACTTGTTAGTTGAGTTTGCACCGCTCCATGAGGTATTGGCTGCTGAAATAACTGTTGCTGCTGTTCCGCCTGTTACCGGAAGAGTTACTGCTGAATTGTAAGTGACTCCTGTGGTGTTACCATCATTTGTTGCTCCTACAGTTGACGTGATCTTTACTGTACCTGGTGCAATCGATGCTGTTCCTGTTACTGTTCCAGCAATCGCTTTTACTACATAACCTCTTGAACTTACTACACTCACATGGTCTGTAGCTAATGCTGTGATACCGTTGGTGTATTTCGTTTCTGTATCGAAGTTTACATTTAAATCGGCAGGTTGTGTTACACTGAATGAAAGAACATCAGATAAGGTAATGTTTAGGTTTGCAGTTTGTGCAAATGATGCAGTGCTTAAGAAAGATGCGAATGCGATTAATGCGAATACTTTTTTCATGTTGTTTGTTTAATTTAGCTTTTTTGGTTGTTTGATCTAACTAAGACAAAGAACAGACCAAAGCTCTATACAGGCCAAAAACAAGGATTCTGAGGAAAAAAGAGTGGG
>JBIIWE010000450.1:0-2889 GCA_044339075.1 Daejeonella sp.
ATTTTTTTTACTCTACGAACCCATTTAATTTTCTTAAATCAGATTCTAATCTCGAATTTTCGGTTGAAAAAATTTAAATAACATTTTTTTTGAGCATCAATAAGTTCTCCTAATCGCATCTCAACTTATTGGTTATAAAATGATCCTCCATTCTTCATCTATTGTCTCAAAAGATTGTTTTTGATTAGTAAAGCTTAGAAAGTTCTTCTCGCTGTTAGGCATATCAACCAAAGCCACATAGCTCAATTCAAGATTAGAAGATTCTTCTTCAGAGATTAATAGTTCAAATAATTGGTATTATATATTGTTAATGTCATGAAATACTGAAATATTTAATTTACATTTATAAGTAAATTAATTTACTGTGAAGAAATTATTTTTTGTCCTGTTATTGTTGCCGTGTATTAGCTTTGGTCAGATCACTGAAATTAAAGACCAGAGTATTAAAATCGGAAAGCTTCAGGATATTGAGTGCCTAAAGAATGGATTAAATTATCTGTTTGTTTATAGCAACAATGAATATAAACCCAATTTAGAATTAAAGTCATTTAGCGTATCGGAAAATGAATTTGAAACCTTGTACACTAAATTAAATAAAGCCTTTGATATGCCCGATAAAGAGTCTATGCAGTTGGATTTATCGGGGTATATATTAATGATTAGCAATATTAAGTTAGCAGAAGTGACTGGTATAGTAATTTATAGCCGTAAAAAATCAAGTGCTACCACCTCCTTTACTCAAACGATCACAAAAAAGCAGTTAGCAAAGCTATTCGGTAAATCCTAGCCAAGCCTGGTTGTAACCTGTTTAGGTATTCATACACCTTAAATCTGTTTCGTTTCTTCCCTTTGTATAGCTCGACTTCTGAAAGTTCTGCTGGGATATTTTAGGCATATTCAACGTGCCATTGTTTACCATTCTTGTAAATTTTAGGCTTGGAATAAGGAAGTAAATCAATGAAGTAAATCAGGCTAATTTTGTCCGTCTTTTGCCTCTGCTTACTAAAATGTGCCTTAATAGGCTATTAATCAAGGTTGTGCCCAGGAGCAGATTCGAACCTGCCTGCGGCAGGCAGGCTGCCACACCCGTTAGAGCACAATCATCGAATAAAGCTTAATTCTTTAAATTCAATATATTTCTCAAATATTCTTTTCCTATTCCAGTTTTTAGATATTTTTCCCTTTTCCTGGCCTCAATTCGAGTGGTAAATGGCTCGGTGTGTATTAATTTAAAAGGAATATATGGTTTTGTAGTTTTATTATAACCCTTATTATGTTCATTTATCCTACGATCAATATTGTCAGTTAACCCGACATAAATATAATTTCTAGTTAGACTACTTAAAACGTAAACAAAAAACATATTGTATGTGTTTGGTGCTCAGAAGCAGATTCGAACCTGCCTGCGGCAGCTACCATTTGGACACATCTTAGGTCACCAGAGCAGCTAGTTTCCATCCCTGATACATTTTTTCAAAATTGTCGAGGCCACGTTTGATAATTATCGGGCCTGCAGGCTGCTGATTACTATTTCCTTTCCATCCTCCCAGCCTTGCTATAATCCAGCTTGCCCAGGAAAGTTTATTCTTAGGATAAGGATTATTCGTTTTTCCTGTTTTAGGTAAATGGTTCTTTTCAATTGCTTTTAAGCAGCTTATTTCCTCCTGATTAAATACTTCTGTAAGCTCCTGGGCATCTTCATTCCCATAAGCAAGGTAAAGTTGCATCACCCTTAAAGCGGTATTTAAGACCATTATAAATAACTTTCTGATGGCCCATCCTGTTTCTAACTGGCTCTCTTCTATTTGAAATCCTTGCTTTTTAAGTACCCGAAATAGTTGTTCAATATACCAGCGCTGCTTGTATCTATAAGCGACCATCAAAGCCTCTTCTAATGTGTACGTTGGGTTGTTAGTCAATAGCCTCCAGCAAATAACATCTTTAGAAGGGTTATTCTTTTCTTTAACTTCTATGGCATATAAGAGCAGATCTTCGGGAATTCCCTTGCTCACCCCCTTAGCTGGTTTTTTTATTCTGACTTCCCGGCAGCGGACTTCCATCTCTGCTAGTCTCTGTATTTTATCCTTACGCAAGTCTTTAGGTAGCGGAAGCGTAAAAGTCCCTAATACAGGAGCACTCTTCAGCACATCATATAACTTGGAACCATCCGATAACCTTCGATTATCCCTGTTTCGGATGATCAGGCTGGTACGATGGTCAGGGATCATACAAAATTGTTCGTAAATGTCTCCTTCTCTATCTTGAATGATCGTAATATGAGAAGCAGCAGACAACACTTCCTTAGCCTGATTACTGGCTTTGATCCACTTATAAGATTCTTTTTCTTCTATTGCCTGGTGTTTATAGGCTCCGGTGGTATTATTCGATTTGTCTATTGTACGATGCCATAACTGAACATCACAAAAACCAAGCATGCTTTCCGTATTAGCATCCAATACCAAACTTACGTGCGAAAGAAAACCCAACCCTGCTTTATTACCTACCAACCCTAATCCACTGCCTGGCTTGATGTTTTTGGCGTTGTTACTTAATCCCAAAGAACTGCTGTCCTGGATGACCAATACCTCCCGGCCAACCGTGTTCCTAGCACATCTTTGAGTCATTTCTTTAATCAGACTGGCTTCACTGACCGTATCATTACCCAAAAAACGATAAAAGCCTTTTTGTTCCGCTTCACTTTTAGTCGCCGAATGTATTGTTGAGGTTCTGCTCTGCAATAGAGCAGATGATATGAGCTTGGCTCTCTTCTCCAAGCGCTTATCGCCTAATCGACCTTCATACTCTGGAGCATGACCTATTGTTTCCATCTTACAAATTTATCATTCTATTTGTGTCCAAATGGTAGCTGCCGGTAGGCAGGGATGACAG
>JBIIWE010000451.1:0-2888 GCA_044339075.1 Daejeonella sp.
ATTATAAAAAGTACAGTGAATGTATAACCATTGATCAAAATCAAAGTCAATACAACAACAGCGAAAATGAAACCTGTTATAGCCCTTGTTTTCATTTATAATTCGTTTTCTATGATTATTTCTAATGCTTTTTTAGCATTACTATCATGGATATACACCTCAGCTTCACCAATCCGATAAGGAAAACCCTGCTTGTTGATGAGTATAGCATCAATTTCATGATCAATTAAAACCTGCCTTACCAATTCTGATTTGAAAAAATCAGCCGATGTATATACCTTAACCCAACCTGCTTCCATCCGACATCTCTGTATTTATTCCTTTTAATTTTAAAGTATAATTGTAAAAATACCAAATCAATACTGCCAAGGCAGCAATGCTTGCAATAAAAACAGGCTGACTTGCTGGATCAGATTCATACATCAGGTCTAAAGACTTTCCCTGCTGCTGAAAAACATAGGCAGTAACTACTGCAATTCCATTATTTAGAAAGTGTGCAAGAATTGGAAGCCATAGACTGCCACTCCACACTAAAAGATATCCAAACAAAGCACCTAATAACATGCGAGGCATAAAACCATAAAACTGAAAGTGTATGGCACTGAATAAGATTGCTGTTATCCAAATAGCAAGGTGGTAATTACCGGTCCAGCGACCAAATATCTTCTGCAAACAAGCCCTGAATATCAGCTCTTCACCTACAGCGGGTATAATCGCAAGCATTAACAGGTTAATTAATAATACGGGAACCGATTTCATGACAAGCAGCTGCTTGGTCATTTCAGCCATTTGGGCTTCCTTAAGTTTCATCCAGGCCTCCATTTCCTTTAAGAATTCGGGCAGAACCATGTTCTTGTTCAATTCATTACTAAATTCCAGAAATGGGCTAAAACTGAGTATAATCAATAGCGTAAGAATCGCCAGAATGAGATTGAATTTTTTGAGATTTAGATAATTTAACCAATCGTTACTTTGGATCTTCGCAAAGATGATAGCTGCCACTACAAACATCCCGAAAGAGGAAAAGATCTGCAGTAACCTAAGCATTTCAACATTTGATGAATCGCCTTCTGACATTCGCATGAGAGGCTGAAAACCATAAATTAAAACACCAAGCACAAAGGCAATAATGGTAAAAACTATGGCACAGGCAAATACCAGTAGAAGCAATAGTAACAATGAGCTGAAAGGATGACGTTCTGCTGACCTTGATTTAAACATGCTAATAATTTATTTGTAATTTTGCATTTTACAGCGATCGTTAAGATCATGTAAAAATACAAGTTTGAAAGATAGTTAATGTCTGTTAAGATAGGAAATATAGATTTAGGTGAGTTCCCGCTTTTACTTGCTCCAATGGAGGATGTGAGCGATCCTCCGTTCCGTTTTGTGTGTAAACAGAATGGGGTAGATATGATGTATACTGAGTTTATCTCTTCTGAGGGACTAATTCGGGATGCGGCGAAAAGCCGTGCAAAGCTTGATATTTTTGAATATGAGCGACCTATCGGTATACAGATCTTCGGCAGTGAGATTGAAAGTATGCGCGAAGCAACCTGTATTGCATCACTAGCAAAGCCAGATCTAATCGACATCAACTATGGCTGTCCTGTTAAAAATGTTGCCTGCCGTGGGGCGGGAGCAAGTTTATTGCAGGATATAGATAAAATGGTTTTAATGACAAAAGCTGTTGTTGAATCCACTCATCTTCCGGTAACCGTTAAAACACGTCTGGGCTGGGATGATAGCACCAAAAATATTTACGAAGTAGCCGAACGTTTGCAGGATATAGGAATTCAGGCGCTAACCATTCATGGCCGTACCCGTGCTCAGATGTACAAAGGTGAGGCAGACTGGACACTGATTCGGGAGATCAAAAGAAATCCTAGAATAAAGATTCCGATTTTCGGAAATGGAGATGTAAACTCCATAGAAAAAGCAGCCCTATGGCGTATGGAATATGAAATTGATGGTATCATGATCGGCAGAGCTGCGATTGGATATCCATGGATATTCAGAGAAATAAAACACTTTTTTAAGACTGGTGAGTATTTACCTGAACCTACGATCAGTGAACGGGTGGAGGTTTGCAAAACACACCTGGACAAGTCTATCGCCTGGAAAGGTAATAAAACAGGAGTTTTTGAAATGAGGAGACATTATGCCAATTATTTTAAAGGTATAGCCGATTTTAAAGAATATCGTATGAAGTTAGTTTCACTGGAGAAAATTGATGATATTCATTCTGTTCTTCAGGAAATTAATGAACGTTTTCAAACTGAGATGGCCTGATAAAGGTTTATTTTTATATTGTCCTTCATAAAATCAATGCATTATGGTAACGAAGATTACTGACGGAGTAAAAGTATCGGTAGACACCATTTACCAACCTGAATACTCAAATCCGGCAAACGAGCATTTCATGTTCGCATATCGGGTGAAAATAGAAAATATGGGTGAATACAGTGTTCAGTTAATGAATCGCCACTGGACCATCTTCGATTCCAATGGTACAAAACGAGATGTTGAAGGCGAAGGGGTAGTGGGTCAACAACCTATAATTGAACCTGGAAACAATCATGAATATGTTTCAGGATGTAATCTAAAAACAGATATAGGAAGTATGAAGGGCTCCTATGAAATGAAACGAATAGTAGATGGTCAAACTTTTCAGGTCAATATCCCTGAGTTTTATTTGATCACACCCTTTAAGCTTAATTAAAAAAAATCCATACTAAATTACTAGAGTTATTTCACTCATCAATTGACGGATAAAATTTCAATAATTTCATCCTCTCATCGTCACAGGTATGCCGCCATTTTATTTTAACCTCCTCGGTATTTCGATGGGTTCGTCAAAGTATTTATGACATGACATTATTCTCTTC
>JBIIWE010000034.1:0-10219 GCA_044339075.1 Daejeonella sp.
TAATCAGATCATCGGATGTCATTGTAAAAGCGTGTTCAATCATGTATTTTTTAAAATCTAAACGCCGAGTCTTCAGATTCCAGAAAGGATTAGCTGCTGTAATCTCTGAATTGGTATAGGGTATTGAGCCAGCACCGGCTCCTGATATTTTAGTTAGATTTCCATTGGGAGATGGACTTTCGGTCCCATTGCTTCTTCTACCTGCGATGTAACCCTTACCTTCCGTAAGGTTTATTTCAGTAATTGTGAATTCTGAAACTCCATTTGTATAAACCGAACCGTTGCTTGGTGCCTCATCTATTCCATTCAAATTGAACTGGTGAGTACTTTGACCACCGTCGCCAGCATACTGACTGAATTTCCAACCTCCTCTTCCTTCATGTTTATTTTTTGCAGTACCTCGAGTCCCAAGGAAGGTCATTGAAGGACTCTCTAGAAATTGATAGTCGGAATTGATGATACTAATATATTGCCCTCCCGCAGTGGTGCTGTCGCCAATGCAAAGGACTCTGATTGATTGTCCTGAACCTTTAGACTTCCCATTAATGATCAATTCAGAGGTTTTAGAAGCAATTAATTTACCGGCAAAATTTATTTCTATCCCGAATAGTGTGCTTCCTTCATCAGCAGCCTGAGGAGTAATTCTCCAGAATTTATCATATTGTCGTCCCTTGTTACAAATGATATCAATATCTAACAGTTCAATTGGAAGGTTTGAAAAAATAATATTATCAAAATAAATATTGATTTCTACTCCTTCAGACGCATATATTACGGAGGGTGTAAAGATTACTGCTGTTGCTTTTAAAACTTCAGAATCTGTGAACGGCTTATTTATGGAGATTAGCTCATTATCTATGGGGCTTTTCTGGTTTGTGGCAGCAAACCCTGTTAATGGTAATAATGCGGAGGCAAATCCGGCATTGGCAGCTCCTTTAAAAAGGTCCCTTCTGGTAAATTTTTTGTTATCTTTTTTCATTTGATTGGGGCATTCCAATTTTTATTGCTTTTATTTTAATCTTAATAATTGAAATGCTTTTTCATTGCCTTTGGAAAATCAGCCAGCGCAATCTCTGGTTCCGCAATTTCCGGATGCCATAATTTCTCCCATTCAAAGCCGTAATAGCCTTTATATCCATCTTTAGACAGGATGTCTATAGCTTCGAAAATGGGTACATCACCTTGTCCCAGAAGTGTATATTCTAGTTTTTCGCCAATCAATTTTGCATCCTTAATATGCGTATGGCGTATATATTTCTTTAATTTAGTATACACGAGCGATGGCGATTCTTTGGTGATGGTCCACATATTAGCAATATCCCAAACTAGTGCAATATTGGGATGCGATACACCCTTCATAATTTTTAATATATCATCAGAGCCCGAAAAATCTCCATGGGTTTCAAGTAAAACAGTCACATTTCGTGATTTTGAATATTCACCAAGAGTCAGGAGGTTTTCTATTACCGTATTAATTGTTTGATCTTTTGTCCTGTCTTTAGGGAATTTATTGGGAAATACTCTCACATAGGGGCAATTTATCTTTTGCGCCAGATCAATAAAAGACTTGGCTTCAGCCATACTTTTTTCTTTCTCCGGGCCCTCATGAAAGTGCATATTGGCAGATGCCCCAAGGTTTATGAATTTCAAGCCCTTTTCTTTCATTAGGCTTATCGTTGATTTTATACGTTCGGGACTATTGAATTCATCACATTTTGTAAGATCCATTTGGCGTTTAATGCCACGAATTTCCAAGCCGGTATAACCATTTGCCGATGCAAAATCTACAATTTGCTGAAAAGACCAGTCGGGACAGCCCAGTGTTGTAAATGCTAAAAGAGGCTTATCTTTCCCAAAAACAAAGTTTGAGCTAGTCATCGCTGCGGTTAATAAAATGGCAGTGTTTTGAAGGAATTCTTTTCTGGTATAGGACATGAGCTTTTCGAACTAATAATTTAAATAAATTTCATCTATGCAATTTATGATTTAAACAACAGAAATAAATTTTGGAAGGCTTGAATTTTTAAATTTTAAGAAAACACAAAGTTATCAACTGCTGATCTGCAAGTGTCCAGTGAAATTGCAGTTCTCCTAAACGGTATTCCATCTTATAATCCTCTTTGAGAACCTTCATACTTATTTGCTCATCCTTCATATTGAACTCAACCTCATTGAATTCAAGAAATTGCCTGGTTAATGGGTATTGAAACTTATAAAAGCTTTCTTTCAGGGAAAATAGTAGGGTAGGATAAATATTTCGTTCTTCTTCGTTCAGCGAATTCAGGAATTGCCGTTCTGATTCCAGAAATAAAATATCCCACATATTCAATTCTACACCTCCTATGTTCTCAATATCAAGTCCCACAGACACGATATTCCTGCTCTTACCAACGATCGCTCCAGTTAGCATGGAAGAATGGCTGATTGAACCTACAATACCTTCAGGCCATATAGGTTGTTTTCCCGGATCTCTTAAAATTTCTGTTTGATCAATTCCTAACTGCTCCAAAGCTTTTCTGGCGCAAAAGCGCCCGGTGCTGAAATCTGTTTTTCTTTTGCTTGCTGATCCTTCTACTAAAGCCATTTCGGCAGGGTATAACACTTCAATTCCCTTAAAATCAGTAGTAAAGTATTGTGAAAACAGGGCTGAAAGTGTTGGAAAAGCTAAGATCATAGTCAAATTTAACATCTGGAAATTGAGGAAGAGATAAAAGATCTTAAAATATTAAATTATTCAATAAAATCAGCATAAAACATGATAGATAGCTAGTTAATACTTTCTAAATTGTAGTTTTAATTTAATTGATTCCTAGAGTTATAATTATGAACAGTAAATCCAAATCATTGTTGCCCATAATTTTTGTATTCCTTGTGTATTTTAGCGCATTTTCTTTGTCTGCACAAGAAAAGCTGACAACAACAGGTCATATTCCGATCCTTGGTTGGTTTAGTATCCCACCAGAAGAAGCTACATCCGCGCGCTATCTGGAGATGAAGGATGCTGGTTTTGATATCAGTTTTTCCTTTCTTGGAAATTTGGAAGAGGTTCAAAAATCATTGGATGCGGCGCAAAAGGCAGGTATGAAGATCGTGATTGGCTGTCCCGAATTGAAAACTGAGACCGAAAAAACGGTAAAACGCTTCATGACCCATCCTGCACTTGCTGGATATTTTTTGAGGGATGAACCCGCTGTGGATGCATTCACTGAACTTGGAAACTGGGCAAAACGTGTTAATGCAGTAGATCCCAAAAACTTTTGTTATGTGAACCTTTTTCCTAATTATGCCACAGCAACCCAGTTGGGTACCAGCGATTACCGGGAGTATGTAAATAAATTTGCCAAAGAAGTACCCTTACATTTTCTTTCCTATGATTCTTATCCGCTTACTACTGCAGAAGGAGTATACTCGAAATGGCATCAGAATCTTGAAATTTTTACTGATGAGGCAAAGAAGGCGGGTAAACCTTTCTGGGGTTTTGCACAATCTGTTCTATTTGATGATTTCCATGAAGTTCCAAGCTTAGCTACTATGCGTGTACAGATGTATACCAATCTTGCCTATGGAGCTCAGGGTTTACAATATTTCACCTACTGGACACCCGTATCTTCAACGGAAGATTTTCGGGGAGCACCGATCTCTTTAAGTGGTAAAAGATCAGCTGTTTATGATGATATTAAACTATTAAATCAGGAAATAAAAAATCTGGCAGGAGTATTTTATGGGTCTAAACTTATATCAATTAAGTATGCCGGAAAGGAAACTCCAATCGGAACAAATCGTTTGTCTACGCTTCCGGCATCTTTGAAAGTTCTGGAAACTGGTGGAAAGCCCGCCATAGTATCCATCCTTGAAAATGGCGATAAGCGATTTCTTGTCGTTGTTAATATGGATTATAAGCACAGTATGCAATTGACTCTGTTAGGTGATGATCATTTGAAGAGGGTGTTGAAAGATGGCTCCATTGTGCCTGCACGAGTTTATGACACTACAATTGATGTGGGAGCTGGTGATATTGCGGTTTATATGTTTTAATTAGCAGCATTGAGTATTAGAATATTTAATGTTTTAACTCCTAAATATATAGGAAAACATTAACTAGATATCATATATGAACATCAAAACAGCTTTTATTACAGGAATTCTTTTTATTTCAATGCTAAGTGCCGGTGCACAGTCTTTTACAGTAGCGACGTTTAATATCCGCTATGATAATCCCCGCGATTCAGGTAATCTTTGGGTTAACCGTGCTCCGGTGGTCTCCAATTTAATACGATTCCATGATTTTGATGTATTTGGCGTGCAGGAAGCATTAAAGAATCAATTGGATGATATCAGCAATAATCTCCCTGAATATGCACGTTATGGGGCAGGAAGAGATGATGGCAAAGAGGCAGGCGAACATTCTTCGATCTATTACAAAAAAGATATGTTCAGATTGCTGAAAAGTGGCGATTTCTGGCTTTCACAAACTCCTGATCAACCGGGCAAGGGATGGGATGCTACCTGCTGTAACCGGATCTGTTCATGGGTTTACCTGGAGAATATCAAAACTCGCAAAAAATTCTACCTTTTTAATGTTCATTTTGATCACCAGGGTGTAGTGGCTAGGAAAGAAAGTGGAAAGTTGATGATTCAAAAGATCAGAGAAATTGCAGGTGATCAACCAGTATTATTAACTGGAGACCTTAACGGTAAACGTGATAGTGAATGGTATCTGAGCATCGCCAATTCTGGTATATTGAAAGATTCGTATTCGGGTGTAAAATATCCATATGAGAATAATTCATCCTCAAATGGATTCAGAACCCCTAGAGGAATGGGAGTGATCGATCATATTTTTATGTCAAAGCACTTCTCCTCAAGTAAATGGGGGATACTTACCGATACTTATTTTGGAAAGTTTCCATCCGATCATTTTCCTGTAGTTGCCAAAGTAGAACTGCAATAAGATTTTCTGATCATAGTGATTAACAGGGAGTCTGAAAAGTCTCCCTGTTTTTTTTGCCCTGATTTGAACAGGATTGAACGATAATTATCTTATGTTGTAGATTTCTAATAACATTTTTATTACCACTGTGATCCTTTAAATTGGAAATTGTATTTTTAAGAAAAAACTTAGAAATTATGAAAGCAATCATTAAAATAGTACTGCTTCTCCTTCTTATTTCTCCGATGGTTAATCAGGCTCAGACAAAATTAAAGGCAGGAGATAAGGCCCCTGATTTTACTTCAAAAGATCAAAATGGTAAAACTGTTTCGCTTCGCCAGTTTAAAGGCAAAAAATTAGTGCTTTATTTTTATCCAAAAGACAATACCTCTGGATGTACTGCTCAGGCTTGTAGCTTGCGTGATAATTTTAAAGAGCTTAAAAAGGAAGGTTACACAATACTTGGAGTAAGTGTTGATGATGAAGCTTCTCACAGAGGTTTTATAGAAAAAAATGCTTTGCCGTTTTCTTTATTGGCTGATGTAGATAAAACGATAGTAACAAACTATGGTGTCTGGACAGAGAAGGATAGAAATGGAGTTAAGGCTTTCAGTACAACACGTACTACATTTCTAATTAATAAGGATGGATCTATTAATCGGGTGATTACTGAGATTGATACAAAGAATCATGCCGGACAGATATTAGGAAAGAATTAAAACAGAGATTTCGGTAAACGAACGTTAAAACATAAGAAAGGGCCAATTGAGGCCCTTTCTTATTAGTTTTCCTTTATAACCGGTGCTTGTTTAACTTCAGTTTCTTCTGAAGTTCCATCTTTTCCTTCTTTAAACTCTTTCATGCCCCGGCCTAAACCGCGCATAAGCTCTGGGAGTTTCTTTCCACCAAACATCAGTAATATGACCAATACAATTAAAATAATTTCGGGACCACCTAAACCTGCCATAATTTTTTTGTTTTAAATTTTTAACAATTTGGGAAAAATTATGGATTTAAAAAAGATTGTACATAAATCTGTTACAAAATAGCTTTCATATATCCTGTCTGAGGAGAATTTAAAATCTTTTAAAATTTCACATTTCATTAATCAAGATCAAGTGATTGAATGATTTTCATCAATATTCGGCAAGCCTGCTTTTGCCAAATTTGTATATAAATTTTTATCGTGAAAACTTTCTCCTCATTAAATATGGCCATTTTCGACCTTCGAAAGAGAGGATATCGGCTCGATTTTAGTTTTAATTCACGGTTCATTAATTGTGCTCATCAAAATCTCAAAATCAACTTATCGGAGATAGAAATAGACGAAGCCTATAAATTTCCTTCCACTGATCAACCTGGAAAACAGAATATTTTATGTGCGTTAAAAACCAATAAGGGCCACAGGGGAATTTTATATGATTGTTCAGACCGGATTTTTAAACTCTTTGAAATTGTAAGACCAAAAATTCTATCAGCCAATTCAATAAGATCCAGACATAAAAGAAAACATCCCCAATCAACATCAGGCATGATTTTATCAGGAAGGTAAATTATTAATAATTCAGAGATGAAAATAAGAGCAAAAGAAATGCCTGTGCAATCTGCCAGAAATGAAGTGGATCATCCTCACAAGAAAAAATACAGTCTCTCTTCAACTACGGCAAGGAAAAATACTCTTTTGTTCAAAAGTTTAAATTTTGAGGATCAGGTATTGAATGAGGATACTGAAAATACCTCCAGGTTTCCGGCTTATAATCAAAAGATCCTGAAGTTATTAGATGATCTGGAATGTCCTGTTCTATTACTCCCGCGGATAAAAAGCGGAAATGTTATTAAGCAAATTGGATTTTTTACTGATATCAGGTTTACTGGCATCCCCACAATTGCAACGATAGTAAAGATCGCCAGATCATTTCAGGCTGGTTTAACTCTTTTTAATTTTGCTGAACCTGCAATTCCTGAAATGGATCCGGATTATGCAAATAGCTTCTTTTTGAAAAAAGGCATGTCCCAGGTCAATGGCATGGAAGTTGATTTGGTGAATATTGAGAAATCTATCGCATATAAAAACCTCGAATCTATTTTGGATAATCGTAATATTGATATGATAGCAACCATGAATGGTAGAAAAGACCTGCTTTATAAATTAGATCTCTCCTGATTTTACGAATTAACATGGTCAATAGATCAATTGACAAGTTAAAAATCTATCTCAATTCTTTTAATTCCAGTATGTAATGATATTACCTTTTGAAACATCAGTTAGCCACAGGAAAAACAATAAAGAAGTAAACCTAATACTCGCAGGAGATATTGGTGGTACCAAAACCAATCTGACGCTTTTTAAATTGGATAGCAATCAATTTATACCCTTAAACGAAGCACACTATTTTACTGCCAATTACAACAGCCTTGTTGACATCTTGTTATTATTCATGAAAGATCTTCCTGAACCTGATAGTATCTGTTTTGGGGTCGCCGGTCCTGTGATCAATGGAAATGCAAAACTTTCAAATATAAAATGGGAGATAGATAGTAAAGAACTCTCTGGATATTTTAATGAAAAGGTCAGTATTATAAATGATCTTGAAGCTACCGCTTACGGTTTGGCAATGCTCTCTGACAAGGGAATTACAATTATTCATAAGGGTAAGGAACATGTGCCCGGAAATGCGGCAGTGATCGCACCAGGTACAGGTTTGGGTGAAGCTGGCCTCTATTGGGATGGGAAATATTTTCACCCTTTTGCAACTGAAGGCGGTCATTCTGATTTTGCCTCCAGGAGTATTCTGGACTTTGAGCTTTATTTATATCTTCAAAAGCAATTTGGACATGTGAGCTGGGAACGCTTGATTAGCGGTCCTGGCATAATTCATATTTATGAATTTCTGATCAATGAATTGAAAAGAAAGGAATCTGCCTGGCTTAAGGAAAAATTCCAGAATGGAGTTGATGCATCTCTTATTAGTCAGAATGTTCAAAAATGTAATGTTTGCAAAGAAACCATGGAGATATTTATTCGCTATTTGGCCTATGAATCGGCTAATTTGGTTTTAAAGTATAACGCCACAGGAGGACTTTTCATAGGTGGGGGAATTGCACCCTATATTCTTGATCTGTTTGAAAGCAATCATTTTAAAACTTATTTCTGTCGGAGTGGTCGTTTAAATGATCTGATAGAAAAGGTTACCGTGAGCGTTATTCTCAATACAAAAACTGCGCTCTTAGGCGCGGCCTGGTATGGAACAAATAAATAGTGTTTCGATGGCCAATTAATTATTGACCTACCATGGGATGAGCGCCGCTTTCAAAACGCCCGGTTTTAGTTTTTAAAGTGATCTTAAACAGAATAAGTTCAATTTTTGTTTCTATATCGAATTCATCTGAAGCGATAGCATGGAAGGGATGTCCATCGGGTTCAGTTACTAATGGCATGATCTTGTGAATAAGCCCCTGCATAGCGCGCCCCCGCTCATCCGGTTCAGTTATTTCTTCATATTTGCCCCATGCAATAACCGTTTGCCAGCGAAATATGGATTGTATCTCTTCAACTTCAAAACATACATCAGGGTTTTTTCGCATCATTTCTATTTTTTTTCCAAGTGCAGAATGTGAAATAATACTAGTCCCGTCGTAAATATAATTCGTAGGAACAATGTAGGTTTCTCCATCAGAATGACAAGCTATGCGCCCTATTACTTGTCTTTTTAAAAGACCTTCTATTTCAGCATCATTTAGATTTCCCAGCATAATTCAGGATTTTTAATTTCATTGGATAAATAATTGAAAATTGCTGATCCGAATTCTCCTTTTTAGGGATTTGGATTTTCTGAATCAATTTATTAAAAACCTGTCTCAAAAAAATAACAGAGACATTTTTTCATTGTTCCTCAAGACATTATATTCAATACCTTCAGGATTCAGCTAATGCCCGCTCAAGTCGGCTCATAAATACCAGCTCTGATTTATTCTTAGCTGAATAGGAAGAGGTTATAGCAGATGCTGTCTCCAATATCATTCCCTTCACTTTCTCATTGAAAAGTTCAGGATATTTCTTTTTAAAAAGCTGTAAACTATGAATCGCCTTTCCCGGATCCGGATGCTTATCATTTAACCAGTCGAATACAATTTCGATCTGATATGCTGAGTCTGTTTCAAATTCATTAAAAGTTTGATCCAGGGCCAGCCATTCTGATTTTATCGATTTTCGGAGCTCTTCAAGTTCTTCTTTTCTAACTTTTTTATCGATAGCTGCCGCAGCATAAAATAGTTTACCCATCAGCTGGTAAAATCTTAATATTGTTCTATTTGAATACTTCATTAGCCTCTCAGTTTTTCAAAATCCTGCTTTCCTGATCTTTCTTCTTCAACCTGATCTTCGTTATATCCCAGGTCAAAACTGCTTTATTTAGCTTAGCTTACCTATGATCATGGTTGGTAAATCGTATGATGATGGTCGGAAATTGCCTTTTCAAAAAGACCTTGAATTGAAACCTGGATTGATTCCGTGATGATCGAATCTGGCACAATGGGTTGTTTTGTTTTCCAGAAGATCCCTAAAATAGTTTAGTGAACCTGAATTCATCAAATCAGGTAAATCGGAATCTGCCAGATTAGTATTCGGGCCTGGAAAATCTGGAACGAATGATTTAATCAACCAATCAATTTGGTATATGAAATTCGATTGAATGGAATATGAAATTGAGGCTATTTTGCTAGTCCTGCCTCTGAAACTAACATTAGCAATCCGAATTTAATGGCTTCAGCACCATTTTCATTGATCCACCACTCATCCAGGGAATGAGCATTTCCACCTTTCCCCCCACGGCCAATCGTTATGCTGGGAATGCCTAAAGAAATTGGAATATTAGAATTAGTAGATCCTGTGCCGGCATATGCTTTACCTTTAAAAAAATCAATAACTGCTGCAGCTTTTTGTATCAAAGGAAGATCATCTTTCTGAACTCCAGAAGGACGTTCACCAATTTTTTCAAAATTCAGACTGAGCTTTGCTCCGGTTTTTACTCCTGCATTATAGTCTTTAAGTGCTCTGTTCATCTGATCTGATAGTATTTTCTCAGTACCTTTTAATTTTTCAGGACTTAATGAACGCATGTCTACTTCAATCCATGTTTCAAAAGGAATAGAGTTTACTGATGTTCCACCACCGATACGCCCCACATTAAAAGTTGTTTTTGGACCTGAACTAACATATTCAGTCGCCGCAGTGCTGAAATAATCTATCGCTTTTCCCCTCGCATGGTGAGGGTTGGCTAACCCAAAGGC
>JBIIWE010000453.1:0-2880 GCA_044339075.1 Daejeonella sp.
GAAGAAGTTAAAGCTTTGGTTCCAACAGCTTCAGGTATTTACTTTATTGGTTGTCCGAACTGTAATGGGGGAGCTCAGGAGATGAATGTGCTGGGCTGGAAACCAGAATTTGGTAATAAGGTCAAATGCAATTATTGTAACATGATATTTCCAAACGAGCAATATCCTGAAAATCATGAAAAGGTAATAATAGCGCCAAGTGGTGCAAAACAGGTGTATCGTTACCATCAAAATGCCCAGGGTAATCAATATTATTATGAAGCACATAGCTGGTTTGAGCGCTGGAAATGGATACAGCAGAATGGCGAACGACTAGCCAAAATATGGTCATTGACAAAAGATAATGCCTATGGAGATCGTGCTGCAGTTATTGCCGGCCGTTTTGCCCAATTATTTCCTGATTACGCAATACGATATGATTATCCAAGTGCGGCAAAGAAATTTTTCCCTGCAGATCAAAAATGGCCTTATGATGGATTAGTTCCTTATCGTGGTGCTAAATGGAATTGGTGGGCCTATGGAGATATTCCAATTCAAATGGCAAATGTGTACGAATTTTTGAAAGAAGAATACGACTGGAAACGTATGGATGCTTTTATTGGAACTGAAACGGATAAAAGAATTGTAAAAGATCTGCTTGTTTTAGGTTATGAATTTACCGCAGCAAATCCTGAATTATATACTAATATGTCTCCCGGAATGTATAGGGATATGGTTCGTCTTGGAAGAATCATCAATAAACCGGACATGGTTCATGATGGGGTCAATCGATTTACTGAATTTTTAAAACTTGGATTTTTTGCTGATGGATGGTGGAAGGAAGGAACGGCATCATACCATGATCAAACAATTGGGGGACTAAAAAGTGTGGCTTCTGCTGCTCAGGGATATTCAGATCCTCCAGAATACCTAACAAATAGATTTGATAATCTGGATCTGACCAATAAAATGCCATTTTATACGAAAGCATTGCTGGTTTCTCAGGAAGCTATTTTGCCAAACGGACGAAAAATTCCTATTAACGATACCTGGGCAAACAGAACTATTAATTCTAAAAATACAGATAATTCAGTTTCCCATTTATGGTCTTCTCTTGGAAATGCCGCTTTGGGGAATGGTAAAGGGACTGAACAAATTGTACTTAACTTAAATTGGAGCGGTAATTATGGTCATTCTCATTATGATAATGCATCCATAATTTTATTTGCTAAAGGAGAAGAATTACTCTCAGATATCGGTTATACCCATTCAAAATATAGGGGTTGGACACTTCATACTGCTTCTCATAATACCGTGGTAATAGATCAAAAGGCACAGGATGCTGGATCAATTAAAAATCCTGTGACCGGATACCTTAAATTTTACGATGATAAGAATGAAAATGTGAAGGTAATCGATGTGGATGCCTCTCCAGCCTACGCTATTGCAGGTACATATCGAAGGAGGCTTATTATGGTTCATGTAGCCGAAGGACGCGATTACGTGATTGATCGTTTTGATGTGGAAGGGGGGAATACCCATGACTGGTTCCTGCACGGAATGTGTGAAGAAGAAGGAAAATTGGAGACTAGCATTTCAATGGAAACAAAGGTGAAAACACTTGTTCCGGATTGGGGAGGCATCGGAATTCCTAAAAATCAGTATGATTCGGATATTGAAGGTAAGCGTATTCACGCTTATACTTATTTGAAGAATATCAAAAGTGGAAAAACCAGCAAACCCTGGACTGCAACTTGGCGATATAAAAAATCAGGTTTAAGAACCCATAATTTTACACCTGAAGGCTCAGAAATATTTAGTTTCAGCTCTCCATCAGTAAGACTTGCAGGGGAAAATGATAATAAACTGGATGACTTTATGCGACTTGGTTTTATGCAAAGACATACTGGTGGCAAATCATCTTTTGTGACTGTTCATGAACCGTTTAACGAGAATCCATGGTTAGAATCAGTTCATGCAGATGGGGATTCCTATCGTGTTAAATACACGTTAAATGGATTAATGATTGAAGATCGAATTTCCGTTAAAGGGAATGATATTGAAGTTATTTCAGGATCTGGATGGTCTTATCAATCAGGAAAGGAGCTTTCCGGCAAATTACTTGGAATTAATAATCAAGGAGGTAAATGGAATCTGGAACTTGATAGGGCAGTTCCTAAGGTTAATTATATACGAATAGAACTGCCAGATGGTAGTACACGTTATTACCCTGTTGCCAAGTCATTTGGGAAATCCCTTGAATTGGAAAATGATCCCGGTTTTATTATGGATAAGGATGGTAAATTGAAATTTCAAACCTTTCCCCATGATGAATACACAGGTCAATTAAAATTCACTGTTTTTGTTCAAAAGCCGTAGCTTTTTCAGTAATAGCTTATTATTATTTTTTAAAAAAATAGAATAGACTCAATGCAAATTTCAAATTAAAATAAATTTTAATTTGCCGTTTTTATGTCATAATTTCGGGTACGTTACCGCATTTATATTTTAAGACTCGTCTAAATGTATATTTGAATTATATAAACATAAAAGCGATACAGATTCATTTTTTTATGGCTTCAATAGTTTTGACCAATTTGTTTTTTTACAAAAGAACCATGTTGGTCTATTAATCGTAATTAGCATTGTTTTTCATCAACATCTTATTTAATTAAAAAAAGAATGAATACTCGTCTCAATGGAAAAAAAGCATTATTAGTATTACCCTTTATCCTATTAGCAGGAGATTGCCTAGCCCAACGCTATGCTGGTCCGCTTAGCCCTGAAGAATCTTTAAAAAAGTTAAACATTGTCAATGGTTTTTCAGTTCAATTATTTGCATCTGAACCTCATGTTTTTGATCCTGTTGCACTTAAATTTGATGAAATGGGAAATGCTTAT
>JBIIWE010000452.1:0-2880 GCA_044339075.1 Daejeonella sp.
CAGGACCAGAAAGACCATTCAATATTACTTGAATCAATCTTTTCTTGTCGCCATTCACCCATTCAGATTCAGCAAGAGGCGGGAAACGTGTTCCGTCACCTTTTCCATTTTGCTGATGGCAAGAAGCGCAATACGTATTATACAATTTAGAACCCGCTGCTAATTGACCTTTCATCAAGTTATCTTTTTCAATATCAGGAGTCTTTACGTTTGGTGAAGTTAACTTGCGGGCGGCCATTCCTGCCAACTGTTTAGTACCGAAAGTTTTCTTGTCGCCTTTGTACATTACTCTCCAGATTTTCCCATTTTCACTTTCATTCATATAAAGAGACCCATCAGGACCCTGAGCTAGACCCATGGGGCGAGCTTTAGCATCAGATGTATTCACAATAGTATCTACACCGCCAAATCCATCAGCAAATAATTCCCACTCACTTGAAAACTTTCCATTTTTAAAAGGAACAAAGGCTACGCAATATCCTCCTTGTGGATATGGAGCGCGGATTGTTGAACCATGAAATGCGATGAATGCACCATTTTTATAACGTTCAGGAAATTGATTGCCTGTATAGAATAATAAATCATTTGGTGCAAAGTGTCCTGGGAAACCAATGATAGGCATATTATATTTTGCCGCATCGCCTTCTTTTTTACCATCACCACCATACTCAGGGTTCAATAATTTCTTTCCCTGCATAAAGTCATAATAGTAGTATGGCCAGCCAGAATCAGATCCTTCTGGCACTTTCAGAAATTCTTCAGAAGGCAATAAAGCACTGTGCCATGGCGTGTAAAGATTTGACCATGTTCTGGTAAAATCATCACGTCCATGCTGCATTGCGTACAGCGAATTATCTAAATTATTCCATGACATTCCAACAATACTACGGATACCTGTGGCATACATTGTACCGTCGCTTTGCTTCTGGTTTAATTTACTTTCGCTGAATTTCCAAACACCTGCATGTTCTTTTAATTCAGGGCATGGCATTTGACCCATAGAACCTGGCTGTCTGTCGGCAATCTGGCACACATCACTTGGTGAACCAAAAGGAACATACATGTTTCCCTTATTATCAAAAGCAATCGGCTTAGCAATATGCGAAGATTTTCCTCTTTTGTAGTTATCAATAACAATTGTTTCTGTTTTACCTTCAGGCACTAATTTACCTGGAGTAAGTTTGGTTCTTAAAATCTCACCTGCTGTACTGAAATACAGATAACCATTATGGATACGCATAGCGGTTCCATAATTTCCAGTATCCGGATAGTTTCCGAAGTACTCAATAATATCTGCTTTACCATCATTATTCTTATCGCGCAAAGCAACACTACCTTGATTTTTAGCATTAGGCACTCTTAGTTTAACATAAATATCACCATTCTTGTTAACCGCTAGATGTCTGGCACGGCCGAGAGAATCAGCGACAACAACAGCCTCAAAATCACCAGGTAAAGCTAGTCCGCCATTACCGGGATCCCCCTGTGGAAGGCCACTAATACCGCTTGAATTAATAAAACCAATAGTTCCCAGAAATGCTAAGCCTAAAAATGCAATCAGTTTAGTACGCAACTTAGTCTCGGATAAAATTTTAAAATAGATTTTCATTTTTTAATGATTTTGCTTTAATGAGGGATTGAATAAAATATAGTGCATATTCTTGACTTTTTACTGATTTTCCAAATTAAACACGTATTATTTCTGGTATATTCTAAAAAATTATCTGCAATTAAAAAAAAGTATACTGATCATTACTTATTTTTAAAAGCATCTGGTATCATAAACTCATACTCTTTAGGGTGAAAAGGTGCTATGCTTTGTCCAGTTGGTCGCGGTGCTGTTGGCCTGATCGGTTCATAACCTACTGCAGAATATTTAATGTTTAAAAACGGAGTCTCCTTAACTTTGCCTTCAGTTAGTGAACGTATTCCCATATCAATGATTCCGCTCGTCAATAAGTTTCTTTCAATAGGTGCAGTTGGTCCGCTAACAATGAATTTCTGAATATTTAGAGACAGATAGCTAAAATGGGCATAATTAGGGCCGCCGCTAAGTACAAATTCTGTGGCAACAATTCCTTTTGAGGTGTTTGCAGAATAAGCCCAACCTGTCTTAACATATTTATCCAGCATCATGATTGTTCCTTTAGTTCCATCTGCATAATTAACTATTACTGCATAAGGTGTTTTTACAATCTCACGCATATTCCCCGTTTCCTTATCCCGAATCGTATTACAGGCTGCATCCACCAACTTTTGAGAAATCTTACCTGAATCTATAGCTTTCCAAACATCATCTCCTTTCAAGCCTTCCACACTTTTAACACCCGTTTCCCCTCCTGCTCTCCTTTCAACCATACACTGCAAGATCTCAGTTACGTGAAAACCATAGGCATCTAGAGATAAGTATCCAATAGCAACGGCCTCCTTAATCTTTACTCCGATGGGATGTTCCAAAGGCTTATCACGCCAGCAATACGGCAAAGAAGATCCAGCCATCAATGGAACATTTAGTTCCTTTGCACGGTCATAGATCCACTTACTATCCAACCAACTGTAAGACAGTGCCTTATCTGTAAAAACAGGAACTGACCTATTCGATGCGTCAAACACTCTGAATATTCGTTCGAGATAATTCATCCTAGGGTATAATTTCATACCCAGTCTGTTGTAGGGATATTCACCATGCTCTCCAATATAAACAACCGCATCTACGGCTAGTTTATCACCTCCAAGAGTTAATGCCCCTTCAAGAGTGGGATAGACGGGAGCATCGTTCATAGCCGATATTTTGATTCCGGTATCATTTGCCCCAACCTGTTCGATATAAACCGAAACTATTTTTACTTGAGGAGCAACCATTCCTTCATCAGTAGGAAT
>JBIIWE010000454.1:0-2878 GCA_044339075.1 Daejeonella sp.
CATCTACAAAACGATCGCGATCTCTATTAATCGAATAGGCCTGCAATTTACTTCCCCATTTTGCCGGAACCGCCGCAATGCCCCTTGCCCAGGTGCTGCCTTCCCTTGTGGGATAATCACCGCCAAGTGTTTTGATGTTTAACACCTGAATTCCCAGAGAAATTTCTCCATCGCGTACCACACCAATAATCTCACCAATGGTCTTGCTGATCGTGTTTGGTATTGGTCCCCAAATAATGGCATCAATCTTATTTTCAGGGGTTGCCCTGATAATTTCCAGAACCAGATGAGTGTTTTTACTTGTTACCCCTACTTCAATACTTACCCCTGCATTTTTAAATCCTAGCGTGATTTTTTTCTGAATTTTATCATAGCTCATTGATCCTGGTTGGTAGCGTATGTTCTTGCTAACCAGTGTAATGAGCGGAGATAAGGTGTCAGTGGAGATATAATTTTTACCTGTGGATGTATTGGATAATTCTGTTACTGTTCCTTCTTTGTTAATACTCATTTTCAATTCGCCTGATGTGAATGAAACTTGTGCAAATGAGTAGTGTGACAGGCAGATGAATCCGATAAAAAGGATTGTATTTCTAAGTATATTTAGTTTAGAAAAAATCATAATAATTTTTTGTTTTTACTTTCATTTGAAAAATTAAATTAAGGTTTTTTTTCGGAAGAGAACTTATTCATCTAATGAATCTCTATTTATGTTAATTTTAAGTATGATTTTGCTTTTCAATTTTTAGCTGCATGATGCAAAGAAGATTCTTTTTAAAAACCTCCGGAATATTTGCTGCCGGAATGTATGCCTCCAGGGCGAGGGCTATTGCCGGACCGTTTTTGCCGGGAGAACTGGTTCATAATATTCCAGTTGATAAAAAACTGGATCCACAATGGGTAAAATCATTATTTCAGCGTGGTTCTGTAAGTAAATACTTTAAAAGTAAAAACGAGCTTAACTTCATTGGTATGCCTGTTGGAGGTATCAATACCGGAACGGTTTATCTGGGTGGTGATGGTCGCTTATGGTTATGGGATATTTTTAATTCTCAGCAGGAGGGGATAGATCCGAAATCAGTGGATTGGGGAACTGAACTTCATGTTGGAAAGAAAGTCCGTTCCAGAGATGGTTCGGCATATGTTCAGCCCGCCAGGGATATCCGTCCGCTGGAACAAGGATTTGCCTTCAAAATTCAACTGGGTAGTAAAACCTACCTAAAGAAAATGATTGCTGAAGATTGGGATGAGATTGTGTTTGAAGCAACCTATCCAATGGCAACAATTCGTTACATTGCTAAAGATCTTCCTGTAGAAATTACTGCAAATGTGTATTCTCCGTTCATCCCATTGGATGAAAAAAAATCCGGACTTCCTTGCACAATCTATTCATTTTCAATACTTAATAAGTCGGCGATGCCTTTAAGCCTTTCTATACTTGGATGGCTTGAAAATAAAGTTTCTATCAAATCGGCCGAACCCAATGCTATTCGTCTGAATGAAGTTATTACTAAAGGGAAACTAAAAACTGTTCAGGGGAGTGTCAAACTAAATGGTTCATTACTTCAGTTACAGGAACCGGATTTTGGCACACTGGCTATTGCATCATTAAACGGATCTTCCAAAGCAATCACTGATCTTCAGTTTCCAATAAGTCTGGCCTCTTTTACTCAGCAGAATGAAAAAGTTACAGAGAAGACTAAAGACCAGACACTTGTAGCTGCTATTCAAACCGATTATCAGATAAAACCTGCTACCAAGCTTGAAGCCAATTTTTCTATTGCCTGGCAT
Source organism: Daejeonella sp. (assembly GCA_044339075.1). Taxonomy (GTDB): domain Bacteria; phylum Bacteroidota; class Bacteroidia; order Sphingobacteriales; family Sphingobacteriaceae; genus Daejeonella. Next base: position 1,792 of record JBIIWE010000454.1, read on the forward strand.
TTTGCTAACCTAAAGTTGAATCAGGCGATTCAGGACAAAGGCCGTTACTATGCGAACTGGTTTGCTTCTGCTTCTGATGTTTTGGCCTATGTTCACCAGAATTTATCATCTCTAAGCAGGGACAGTCATTTGTGGAAAAAAACCTGGTTTGATTCAAGCCTGCCATATTGGTTTCTGGAAAGAACCTTTTCAAATATTTCAACTATGGCAACCACAACGGCTCATCGTTTCCGTTCGGGTAGATTTTATGCCTGGGAGGGAGTTGGATGTTGCGAAGGTACTTGTACACATGTTTGGCAGTACGCACAGGCAGTGGGTCGTCTGTTTCCGGGGATTGAAAGAGACACCCGTGAGCGCATCGATTTGGGTTTGTCCCTGCAGGAAGATGGGATGATCTGGTACCGGGGGGAAGTAGTTAAAACTGCGGCAATTGATGGTCAGGCAGGAACGATATTACGTATCTACCGGGAGCATCAAATGAGTACAGGCAAGCAGTTTTTAAGCAGGAACTGGGAAAAGATCAAACGTGCAACTGCATGGGTTATCATGCAGGATAAAAATCAGGATGGGATGGAGGACACCCCTATTGAGAATACCTTGGATGCGGTTTGGGATGGGGAAATTGCCTGGCTGGTAGGTCTATGCATTGCAGCAGTAAAAGCTGGGGGCGCAATGGCAGTAGAGATGAATGATACGCAGTTTCAAAAAGTATGTGAAGAGTACGTGATTAAAGGAAAAAAGAACATGGAGGAGAAACTTTTCAATGGGGAATATTTTATTCACAGACCGGATGAGATAAAAGGCAGGGAAAAGTTGGGGTCTTATAATACCTGCCATATAGACCAGGTTTACGGACAAAGCTGGGCGCATCAGGTAGCTCTGGGCCGTATCATTGATAAGGAAAAAACCCTTAAAGCACTCCAATCTTTGTGGAAATATAATTTCACCCCCGATGTTGGCCCTTATATTAAAGAACGTACCGGAGGGAGACCCTATGCTCTTGCTGGTGAAGGAGGTTTGGTGATGAATACGAATCCGAAAAATGAAACAAGACCTTATGGAGATAATATTACCTGGCAATTGGGTT
>JBIIWE010000455.1:0-2872 GCA_044339075.1 Daejeonella sp.
GGTTTTAGTGGTTAAGGGGTAGTTCATGGGTTTATTAATAGGACTTGTATGTTGAGCTATCCCAAAAAACGGGCTGAACAGAATAGCAATTGCGAAGATTGATTTTTTTAATCTTTTCACGTGATTTTTAATTTAAATAATTCAAAAATAGAGAAAGCATTCCTATTAATGGTCAGATGTCGGTCAATTGTTAGCATTGATTAGGGTAGATTATTTTGACAAAAGCAGGCTCAAAATAAATTTTATGTATTTTTGAGTTCATGTCAGCTAATAAAATATTTTTCGCCTCCGATTTTCATTTTGGAGTGCCTGATCATCAGACTAGTCGCGAGCGCGAAGACCGTGTGGTCAGGTGGCTTGAGCAAATCAGACATGAAGCAAGTGAGATCTATCTGATTGGAGATATTTTTGATTTCTGGTTCGAATATGGGGCGGTAATTCCTAAAGGATTTATCCGGTTTCAGGGAAAAATTGCTGAATTAGTAGATTCTGGTATCAAGATCTTCTTTTTTAAAGGCAATCACGATATGTGGATGTTCGATTATTTCAAAAAGGAACTGGGAGTACAAATCATATCAGATGAATTGATTCTGGATAGAAATGGGAAGAGATTTTTTCTGCATCATGGCGATGGCCTTGGTCCCGGTGATGCTAAATATAAGATCCTGAAAAGGATCTTTAGGAGTAATTTTTGCCAATGGTTGTTTGCCAGGATCCATCCAAATCTGGGTGTGGGAATTGCACGGAAATGGTCTATGAAAAGCAGGCTTCAGAATAATATAAATGGAGAGTTTAAGGATATTTCGAAAGAATGGTTGGTTACTTACTCGAAAGATCTGCTTCTCAAAGAGCGCTTCGATTTCTTGATCTTTGGTCATAGGCATTTGCCTTTGGAAATCCAGCTGGGAGATAGTAAGTATATCAATCTGGGGGAGTGGATCAATTTTAACTCATACGCGGTGTTTGATGGAGAAAAACTTGAACTACGGTATTTTGAAGAGCATTCCTCCTGATTTTCACCCATCTAATCTAAGTCTGGCTATTTCTGATTGCGTAAAAGCTTCAATTATTATCCAAAAAAGGCGTATTTTTGAGGCCTTGAATTCAGGCCAGTAATTTCAGACCTTAAAACAGGATATTTCAACCAATACTATGTTACAAAAATTAGAATATATTAAGGAACGCTGGCAGGAAGTTGAGCGCGAGCTCAGTAATCCGGCAACGATGAGTGATATGAAGCGTTTTGCTCAGCTGAATAAAGAATATAAAGACCTGACCAAAATTGTTGAAGAGTATAAAATTTACAGCAATGTGATCAGCAATATCGATGCAAATAAGAATCTACTTTCTAATGAGAAGGATGAAGAATTGCGCGAAATGGCGAAGATGGAGCTTGATGAATTAGTGCCTCAGCAAGAGCAGCTTGAAGAAAAGATCCGTGTGATGCTAATTCCTCAGGATCCTGAGGATAGTAAAAATGCAATTGTGGAGATCCGTGGAGGAACCGGAGGTGATGAGGCGGCGCTTTTTGCGGGAGACCTTTACAGGATGTACACCCGTTTTTGCGAACGAAAGGGATGGCGTATGGAGGTTGTTGATGTAACTGAAGGAACTGCTGGAGGATATAAGGAAGTTGTATTTAATGTGACTGGTGAGGATGCCTATGGGCAGTTGAAATATGAATCAGGTGTTCACCGGGTACAGCGTGTTCCGGATACAGAGACCGCAGGCCGTGTACATACATCAGCAGCGTCTGTGGTGGTATTACCAGAGGCAGATGAGTTTGATGTTCAGATCAGTATGAATGATGTGCGCAAAGATCTTTTCTGTTCATCCGGGCCGGGTGGTCAGTCAGTGAATACCACTTACTCTGCAGTTCGTTTAACGCACCTTCCTACCGGGATAGTGGCGCAGTGTCAGGATCAGAAGTCGCAGTTAAAGAATTTTGATAAAGCATTTGGTGTTCTTCGGAGCAGGGTTTATGAACTAGAGCATGCAAAGATGCTGGAGGAAACCTCTAAAAAGCGTAAGACTATGGTTGCCACCGGCGACCGTTCAGCAAAGATCCGTACGTATAATTATCCGCAGGGAAGGGTTACTGAGCATCGGATTGGCTTAACAATTTATAATCTTCCGAACGTGATGAATGGGGATGTTCAGGAGATTATTGATCAATTACAGCTTGCAGAGAACGCAGAAAAGATGAAAGAAGGCTCAATTGCCTGATAAAATTATAATTTTGAAGCTGAAATTTTAATCATTTTCATTGTTAATAATTGAAAATAAGCAGGTTAGGTACATAACGAAAATTAAGCTTTTTATTATTTGCACTATATAGGTTAATCCCGTATATTTGCCTCACTTTTAAGAAAAACGGATAATGTTAATCTAAAAAGGATGATTCCGTAGCTCAGCTGGTAGAGCATTACACTTTTAATGTAGTGGTCCTGGGTTCGAATCCCAGCGGGATCACAAAACAAGGTGCGTAGCACATAGGAAATAGTTTCTCTGGGATGAGAAGTTTATCCCGTTGAAAAACGGGGAATCCCAGCGGGATCACAGAAAACGTGCGAAGCACGAGTAAAATAATTTCTCTGGGATGAGAAGTTTATCCTGATGAAAATCAGGGAATCCCAGCGGGATCACATAGTAAGGTGCGTAGCACAAATGAAATAGTATCTTTACTGTGTTAACAGTATTAACCTTAAAGGGAGATAAATAAGATAATACGGATCGGTAGTTCAGCTGGTTAGAATGCCGCCCTGTCACGGCGGAGGTCGCGGGTTCGAGTCCCGTCCGGTCCGCAATAATCGTCAAAAACCCCTCTTTACAGATGTATTGAGGGGTTTTTTGATTTAGCGGTAGCTAAAAT
>JBIIWE010000456.1:0-2871 GCA_044339075.1 Daejeonella sp.
CAAAATAGTTTAATTCATCTTTTTGATTTTGGATAGCTGAGATTGAGTTTTATTATACCCCAGATCATATAGAATAATGTATCCTACATTAGCATAATTTTCATGCGTTTTTTTACTTTTGAACAGCGTGTTCTGAAATTAGATATTATTAATTGTTTCATCTTTAACAGGACTTCACCAGGTAAATATTAAATTATATGCTCAACTTGAAAGGCGTACATCATGTGGCTATTATTTGTTCTGATTACACATTGTCTAAGCATTTTTATACCGAAATACTTGGACTAAAGATTTTACAGGAGGTTTTTAGGGCAGAACGTAATTCATATAAACTTGACCTTGCAGTCAATGGGGTGTATCAGATCGAATTGTTTTCATTTCCAGATCCTCCGAAAAGGTTATCGCATCCGGAAGGAAAAGGTTTAAGGCATATTGCTTTTAAGGTAGATAATTTGACTTTATCGGTTGCCGAACTAAATAAAAATGGAATAATTACAGAAGAAATAAGAATTGACGAGTATAGCCATAAGAGGTTTGTTTTTTTTAGCGATCCTGACGGACTTCCAATAGAACTTTACGAAAGCTAATGGCAAGTTTATTCCATTTCAAGCAGTTTTGTATTGATCAAACTGATTGTGCTATGAAAGTTAATACAGATGGGGTTCTTCTAGCTGCAATTTTAGATTATTATGCGCCCACTAAGATACTTGATGTAGGGACAGGCACAGGTCTGATTGCGCTAATGCTTGCTCAAAGATTTCCATCGGCTTTAATTGATGCTGTAGAAATTGATGAAAATGCAGCAAAGACTGCAAAAATCAATTTTTCCGAATCTCCATTTTTTAACAGGGTCAGTTTATTTCATTCTTCGATTGAGAATTATCTGTTGAGTTATGATGGTCAGTATGATTTGATTGTTTCAAACCCTCCGTTCTTTATTAATTCTTTAAGATCAGAGGATCCGGGTAAGGGGATAGCCAGACATACCGATCACTCATTTTTTGAAAATTTATTGAAAGATTCAGCTAATAAATTAAGTAACAAAGGATTTTTATATATCATTTTGCCAATGGAAACATCAAAAATGATTGAAAAATTAATAGTATCAATTCCCGAATTGAAGATCATAGGTGAGATTTTGATCCATTCCTTTGCAGAATCAAAGCCTCATAGAAAGATATTACAGATTGGTTTCCAAATTTCTGAACCAACTGTTAAGAATTTTGTTATCTATGAAAAGGCTGGTATTTACACCTCAGAATACCGGATGCTGTTAAAGGATTTTTTAACAATATTTTAAAGCTATTTATTATGATGAGGATTGGTTTAATGTCAGATACACATAGTTATCTTGATGATGCAGTTTTTAAACATTTTGACTTATGTGATGAGATATGGCATGCAGGTGATTTTGGAACCCTTGAGCTTGCCGATAAGTTAAACTCTTTTAAGCCATTGAGAGGTGTTTATGGTAATATAGACGGAATGGATATTCGTTCAGTTTATCCCGAAAAAAATAGATTTATTTGTGAAGAGACTACAGTGCTAATGACTCATATTGGTGGATATCCAGGTAACTATGATCCCCGCATAAGGGAGGAAATACTAAACGAGCCTCCCAGATTATTTATTTCAGGGCATTCGCATATATTGAAAGTTATGTTCGATAAAAAGGCAAATATTTTACACTTAAATCCAGGGGCTGCAGGAAAGCATGGTTGGCATAAAGTACGCACATTACTTCGATTTTGCATTTCTGAAGAAAAAATCTCTAACTTAGAGGTAGTAGAATTAGCAAATAGATAACGTACAAAATACACTAAGTATATGCAGGGAGTATTAACATTAGGACAATTTATAATTGAAAAGCAGACTGATTTTCCATATGCTAAAGGTGAATTATCTCGACTTCTCCGAGATATCGGTATAGCTTCAAAAATTGTAAACCGTGAAGTTAACAAGGCTGGTCTCTTGGATATTCTTGGTGATGCCGGCACTATCAATATACAGGGTGAATCACAAAAAAAGTTAGATATGTTTGCAAATGAGCAGTTTATATCGGCCTTGCAAAGTGGTGGAGAATGTTGTATTGTTGCCTCTGAAGAAAATGATGAATTTGTTTATATCGATGGAGAGGTTTCCAAGAATGCAAAATATATTGTTGCAATAGATCCTCTTGATGGTTCTTCGAATATAGATGTAAACGTGGCAGTAGGAACTATTTTTTCTATTTATAGAAGAAAATCTGTAGATGGAAAAGCAACTCTAGCCGATGTGCTTCAAAATGGTACAGAGCAGGTTGCAGCTGGATATGTTATTTATGGTTCATCAACCATGCTCGTTTACACAACTGGAAAAGGGGTGAATGGCTTCACACTTGATCCATCTATTGGTGAATTTTGTCTTTCTCATCCCAAAATGAAAATCCCTGATAATGGAACAATTTATTCTATTAATGAAGGAAATTATGTCCATTTTCCCGAAGGTGTCAAAAAATATTTAAAATACTGCCAGATTGAAGATGCAAATACTTTAAGACCTTATACTTCCCGATATATAGGGTCTATGGTGGCAGATATTCATAGAAATATGATAAAGGGTGGCATCTTTATTTATCCAACTACCTCGAGTGCTCCCAATGGTAAACTTAGACTTGTTTATGAATGTAATCCGATGGCATTTATCATAGAGCAGGCAGGAGGGCGTGCCACTGATGGTTTTTCAAGAATACTTAATAAAGATGTTACCTCTCTACATCAGAGATCTGCAATTTTTATAGGATCAGAAAATATGGTTCTGAAGGTTGAAGCATTAATGAAGGAGTATTCACCACTGACCATAGAAGAAAATGTGGATTCAAAACTCAAAAGT
>JBIIWE010000457.1:0-2862 GCA_044339075.1 Daejeonella sp.
CCAGGGTGTCTATATACATTGTCTGGAAACACTTGGATTTGGAAGTTTTGTGAATGGTTGTACCATGTTGATGAATCCAAACATGAGAAACTATTTTTCAAGTATCCCTGAGAATGGGGCTTTAAATCATGATACCTGGATGTCGCTTATCGCGTATACATTTGGTGAGGTTGCAGTGGTTCCAGACTCACTGATATTATATCGCAGACACAGTAATAATGCCACAGATGTTGGAAATTTTCACAAATTGGGAAGATTTAGCAGGTTGTGGGCAGAAGTTCTGCGTTCCTTTAAGAAAAATGACCTTTTTGAAGATCAGATTAGTTTTGTGAGTGAGTTTTATACTACTTTTCAGCAGGATCTAAATGAAGAGCAGAAAAACCTAATTCAGAAATTCCTGAAGCTGAAGGGTAAGTCCTACTTAGAAAAGAAAATTGCATTGAGGATGTTTTTTAGGGGGAAGTGGAAATAAATATTCCTGTTAAAAATTAACTTTAAATTCTAAACAAATGTCATCCCTGCTACCGGCAGGCAGGCCGAAAACTGCCCTTCAGCAGGTGAGGGACCTTCGTAGTTCTTAGCACAATTTTGCTTTCCCAAAACGAAGTTCCTTCACGTTGTTCAGGATGACACGGGCATAGTGTCTAAAAAATTTGAATAAACTTGAAACAAATGTCATCCCGAAAACTGCCCTTCAGCAGGTGAGGGACCTTCGTGAAATCGCCACGAATTTATTTTAAAACCTCTTTGGATTGGTTGGTGCAAAACACCAACTAAAGGAGAATAAAAACCACCCCCTCCCAGCGCTCAAGGCTACACTCCCCCCGCCAGCGGTGGACAGTATGGCGGATAAAGATTGCATTCAATAGCGAAATTTTCAGTTTACCGCAAATTCCTAGGCATCCAGTGTCCACCGCTGGCGGGGGAAATAAAGGGGGTGGATTCCCAGCAAACCTAATCTTCAGTTTCTACCTTAGGTCTCATTACCAAAACAAACAGGCATCCAGCGGCACCTGCAGCTATCATCCCATAAATAATAGACATCAGGTATCCTGTTCTATTCTTTTTTAGGGGTAATTCAGGTTCATCAACTATTTGGAAGGTTGGAGTTTCCTGCAAGAGCATCGTACGGCTGATTTCCAGGTTCTTCACAATTTCTCCATAAATGGATTGTAAAACTCCTTTATCTCTTTGTTTTAATTCAATTGCCGCAGCCTGAGTAACGTATGCCGGGTTTTTATCCAGCATAATGTCATTTGCCGCACTTGCAATATATGTTTTGCGATTGAGAAGTGTTTCAATGCTATCAGCCCGTGATTGTAATCGATTAACGTTGTTCCTCTGTCTTTTAGTCTTGGTTTCAATATAAAAGCGTGTTGCCTCATCGATAAGTCGGGTCGTGAATACCTGTGTTAGTTTTTCATTGTGCATGGTAACCGTTGCTTCGAAAAAACTTAATTTTTTATCCGGCTTACCAACAGCGAGTTCTTTTTCGCTTATCCTATTAATGATCACTTGAATCAGGCTATCCTGTAGTCTGGTGTAGCTGTCTGTATTTTTTGGAAAAGTAACAGGTACCCCATTATTGTATTTGTCGCCCCATGCCTGACTTAACTTTGATGTTCTGGCATATTCATCCGCAATAGTGATGTCTTTTTGATCATCAAAGGTAGTTAGCAAGGTATTTTTTATCATTCGGGTACTGCGCAGCAATTGCTGTACATTGTCGCCTGCCAATACTCCTCCTGTTCCCGACATCCCACCAATATCAAAGCCAAGTTGTCCTGCTAATCCTGATATCAGTGAACCTCCTCCTCCTTTGGCTTCTTCAACTACAAAGGAAAGTCTCGATGTATAGGTAACAGGCTTGTACCAGGCATATGCTATACCTAAGCCAGCGCCAATAATTGAGATTGCAATTATTTTGAAACGCTGCTGCCATAAATAAACAACATCTCCTTTGCGCTTTTCAAAGATTTGTTTGAATGAAAATTCAGGCTCGTATGGATAGGTTTCCTTACTCATGTTATTTGTATAAAATAGCTATCAGGCCTATAAGTGCTGTAATGGCTGATGTGATTCCTGAAATTTCTGCAAATCCTAATTTCCTTTTGCTATCCGGGTTCTTTTTAGGCACTGTGATCATGCTGCCAGGTTTAACGGATGGATAGCTTCTAAAGAATAGAAAATTCCGGACCGGTTTATTCAAACCATTGGGATACTGAACAAAGGCGCCTTTCAAGCGCGCATCTTCCAGAACACCACCTGCGGCGTTGATATAATAGTTAAATCTGCGCCCCTGGTAACTGATGTATTGAGGGTTACTTACTGCACCAGAAACTTTTACAAATGAAATGATTCTCGGGACAAAAATACTATCGCCCGGAAGCAGGATCATGCTTTTTTGAGTAATTGGATCTAATGTGCTTTGAGTTAGATCCAGATCGACCCTGATCCTATTTCTGTAGATCTGTGCACTTTCTAATGATCCGTAAGGACTTAGTCCGCCGGCCCTCTCTAGAAAGTCAAGAGCAGTCTCATCGCGCTTTTGCACAGCATATTCACCTGGAAATAATACTTCGCCGGTAACACTGATATTTCCCAGTGGTCTGAAGTTTACTAAACGGGGTACATGAATATAATCCAGCGCCTGTAGCTCCATATCACCGGTTCCGTTTTCAATATTTACATTGAAGGTTTCAACCAACTGGTTTGCAACATTGTCAGATTTGTCTTTAATAATTCTGGAGATCTCAACATGATGTCCCGCAGCTTGTTCATTTAGTCCGCCAGCCATAGCTATCAAGTCAGACAGCTTCATGCCTTTACGGAAAATTACAGTCCCGGGGTTCCTTACATTGC
>JBIIWE010000458.1:0-2854 GCA_044339075.1 Daejeonella sp.
GGCCAGGAAGGAAGGAGTAAGCCCGCAAGAGGTTGTAGATAAGTACCATAAGATTATTGGCGACTCGTTTAAAGATTTTGGTATTGCCTTTAATATTTACCATAGAACATCTTCACAAACCCATCATGATACAGCTTCTGTATTTTTCAGAACACTTTATGACAAAGGTGTTTTCAATGAGGAAGAAACTGAGCAGTATTTTGATGAACATGCAGGACAATTTTTAGCCGACCGTTATATTATCGGAACCTGTCCTAAATGCGGAAATGAAGAAGCATATGGAGATCAGTGCGAAAAATGCGGATCTTCTTTAAGTCCGACGGAACTGATCAACCCACGATCTACCCTTTCAGGTGCAAAGCCTGTGATGAAGAAAACTAAAAACTGGTTCCTTCCCTTGGATATCATGCAGCCTCAAATAGAGACCTATATTGACTCACATAAGGATTGGAAGCCAAATGTGTATGGTCAGTGTAAATCATGGCTAAGCGGGGGCTTGAACCCGCGTGCAATGACTCGTGACCTCGATTGGGGTGTTAAGGTTCCGATTGAAGGTGCTGATGGAAAAGTACTTTACGTTTGGTTTGATGCGCCTATTGGATATATATCCGGCACAAAGGATCTTTGCAATCCAGACTTAAGTGCTGAAAAGAAGGCCGATTATTATCTGAATGAAAGTCTGAAACCAAAGGATAACTGGGAAAAATACTGGTATGCTGATGATACTAAACTTGTTCATTTCATAGGTAAGGATAATATTGTATTTCATTGTATCATATTTCCAGCCATGTTAATGGCCCATGGGTCTTTTCACCTTGCGGATAATGTACCAGCAAATGAATTTTTGAACCTGGAGGGGGATAAGATTTCAACCTCGAGGAATTGGGCAGTATGGTTACATGAGTATCTGATCGATTTTCCGGATAAGCAGGATGTATTGCGCTATGTTCTAACTGCTACCGCTCCTGAAACAAAGGATAATGACTTTACCTGGAAGGATTTTCAGGCCAGAAACAATAATGAGCTGCTTGCAATTTTTGGCAATTTTGTCAATAGGGTTTTGGTATTATCGCATAAGTATTTTGACGGACAAGTGGTGATGGGTTCTGATTTTACGGATACTGATCTTAAAGTGATGGAGGAGTTGAAGGATTTTCCTTCAAAAATAGCAGCTTCTATTGAACACTATCGTTTTAGAGAGGCTCTGGCTGAATTTATGAACCTCGCACGTCTGGGTAATAAATATCTTGCCGATGCTGAACCATGGAAGCTGATCAAAACAGATGAAGAGCGGGTTAAGACTATTTTAAATATTGGATTGCAAATAGCTTCTAATCTTGCTATTCTTGCTCAGCCTTTTCTGCCCTTTAGCTCACAAAAATTATTCAATATGCTGAATTTAGAGGTTCAGGATTGGGATAAAGCAGGAACATTGAATTTGCTTCCAATTGGACACCAGCTCAACGAAGCAGCTTTGTTGTTTGAAAAGATCGAGGATTCTGAGATTGATGCACAAATTCAGAAATTAATGGATAGTAAAATAGCGAATGAAAAGGCTGCAATAAAGGCTGAAGAGGCAAAGCCCAATGTTAGCTTTGAGCAGTTTTCGGCAATGGATATCCGAATTGGGACTATCCTGGAGGCAGAAAAGGTTCCAAAAACTAAGAAATTGCTGAAGTTAAAGATTGATACCGGTTTGGATCAGCGGACTATTGTTTCGGGTATTGCAGAATATTATGAACCTGAGCAAATCATAGGTAAGCAGGTTTCTGTCTTAATAAACCTAGAGCCAAGAGAGATAAAAGGAATTTTATCACAGGGAATGATACTTATGTCTGAAAGTTCGGATGGAAATCTTAGTTTTGTGGCGCCTTCAAATCTATTTCCTAATGGGAGTACGGTGAGGTAGATAATGGCTATCAGTTGGCGGTTGGCGGTTATCAGTTGTCAGTTATCAGTTGGCGGTTGACAGTTTTGGGCGGAGATAAAATAGAAGTGTAAAATATTGGTCCCGTAGTTCAACGCCCGCCCGGCAGAAGGCCGTTCGGACGGGGATAGAATAGAAGTGTAAAATATTGGTCCCGTAGTTCAACGGATAGAATAGAAGTTTCCTAAACTTTAGATGTGGGTTCGATTCCCGCCGGGACCACTTAACTGATAAAGTACTGATAATTAGAACTTTATTAAGTTATAAAATATACCTTTTATACAATTTATCTGAAAGTGTGTAGCAAAGTGTGGAGCAGAATTCAAAAAAAAGATGATGACTTCCGGGAATATTCCCTGAAGTAGGTGGTGTTTGTTCTACATATATAAAGTGCAACCCTTTTTAAATAAAAAATACCACTGAATCGTCAGTTATCGTCAAAATCATCTTTTATTTAACGTACGAGTATTTTTAACTCTTTACTGCGTGAGGTATTTTCGGTTCCTCCTCACGCAGTTTCCTCACGCATGGATTGATAAGATTTCCTAATTTGGAATCATTCATTTAAATCAATTTTAACCCAATTTCAGACGCTTTCACCAGATCATTGGTATTCTTATCGGATGAGAGTTTGCAAGACTCGTGGCGGGGTTGTATTTGGGTGGATCTTTTTGAAAATAGATGTAGATGTAGTTATATATTCTGGCAAAATACCATCTTTTGAGGTGTAATTAATTGAATAGTCTTCAACAAGCTGAGCAACTAATTTTGATTTTTCAGTTGCACCCATCGTGTATAATGGTAAATAATTTATTAAGCAAGCTACAAATGGAATAAAATGTATCCAATCATATTTTTGAAATACAATTTCATTTTTTAATAGTTTTCTGATGTAAAGGTATCCTAAGGGGGGTATTAAATAATTAA
>JBIIWE010000460.1:0-2851 GCA_044339075.1 Daejeonella sp.
CGGTATACCAGCTGAGAATATATTCCCTTCACGTGTTCCTTATCCTACTTATTTGCAATCTTTAAATTCCACTAATTTGAAGGCGGCAGTAACCTCAATGGGAGGCGATGCAAGTACAATCAAAGTTTGGTGGGAAAAATAGTAAATTCATCATTTAAAAATCATATCATGAAAAGAATAGTTGTATTCGGATTTCTGTTTCTGGCCTTTACTGTAAATGCACAGAATTTAGCCTCCAAACTTGAGGCAAAAACAATACAATTACCTAATGGATGGTCCTTATCTCCAGCTGGAAGGTCTTTTGAACTTGGCGATCTCCCTCTGAATATTGCGGTCTCCCGTTCAGAGAAATTAATCGCAGTAAGTAATAACGGACAAAGTATTCAGTCGATACAGTTAATTGATCCGAAATCTGAAACGGTATTAGACAAGGTCGAAATACCCAAGTCTTTTTATGGGTTGAAATTCAGTGGGGATGACAAATTTTTATATGCTTCTGGTGGAAATGATAATTGGATCCTTAAATATGAAATTGTCAACTCGAAATTGCAGGTTAGGGATACCATCAAACTAGGCAAACCTTGGCCTGAGAAGATCTCACCTGTAGGGATCGAAATTGATGATAAGGCAAACATATTATATGTTGTAACTAAAGAAAACAATATGCTTTATGTTGTTGATTTGAAAGACAATAAAATACTTCAACGGGAAAATATAGGCTTCGAAGGGTATACCTGTGTATTATCACCTGATGGGAATATGCTTTATATTTCCTTATGGGGAGGTAAAAAGGTGGCTTTATTTGACACCAAACTTCGTAAAATTACCAGAAATATTGATGTCTCTTTTAACCCGAATGAACTGATCTTGACCCGGGATGGCAAAACATTATATGTTGCAAACTCACAAGATAATAGTGTGTCTGTAATTGATGTAAATGCTCAAAAAGTATCAGAAGTGCTGGATGCGGCAATATATCCTAATTCACCTATTGGTTCAACAACCAATGGATTGGCACTTTCAAGCGATGAAAAAACGCTGTACATAGCGAATGCCGACAATAACTGTCTGGCCGTATTCAATGTGGGTTTGAAGGGTAAAAGTGTTTCTAAAGGCTTTATTCCTGTGGGTTGGTATCCCACCAATGTTAGGGTAATAAAGAATAAGATTTTTGTAAGTAATGGAAAGGGATTTTCCTCTTTTGCAAATCCCCTTGGTCCGCAGCCTGTCCGTAAAGATGTAAAATCTGAATCCCATAAGGGTGAATTGCCCCAGGCTAATAATCGATTGCAATACATTGGTAGTCTGATGAAGGGAACAATGAGTATTATCGATGTTCCTTCACTTACTGATCTGGAAGTTTACTCAAAAAGTGTTTATAAGAATACACCCTATAAAAAAGATAAAGAGCTGGTCACTGATGGGGAAATGGGAAATCCAATCCCAAAGAAAGTAGGTGATCCTTCACCTATTAAATATGTATTTTATGTGATCAAAGAGAATCGTACCTACGATCAGGTTTTTGGGGATATTAAAGAAGGAAATGGCGATTCAACGCTTACCCTTTTTGGCGAGAAATATACTCCAAATCAACATAAACTGGCAAAAGAGTTCGTGCTGCTTGATAATTTCTATGTGGATGCCGAGGTTAGTGCGGATGGCCATAATTGGTCAATGGGAGCCTATGCGACTGATTTTCTTGAAAAAACCTGGCCGACTTCCTATGGTCGCCGGGGCGGACAAAATGATGGTTTAGGTCGACGTACGGTGGCCAATAATAAGGATGGATTTATCTGGGATATGTGTAAAAGAAATGGAGTTTCTTTCAGGACCTATGGAGTTTTTGCTGATGGATCTCAAGGAAATATCCCGGTTCTGGATGCTGAGCATGTTAGCTCAACTTTTACCGGTTATTATGACCAGAAAGTAAAGGATGTTGATCGTTTTGAACAATGGAAAACTGATTTTGATGGCCTTATTGCCAAAAATGCGGTGCCTCAATTGAGTACGATACGTTTAGGGGCAGATCATACTCAGGGTTTGGGCGTAGGTAAGCCAACACCTTATGCTTGTGTGGCAGATAATGATGAGGCTGTTGGAAAATTAATTGAGCATATCAGTAACAGTTCTATTTGGGCTCAGTCGGCCATTTTTATATTGGAAGATGATGCTCAGAACGGTCCTGATCATGTGGATGCTCATCGTTCTATTGCTTTCGTAATAAGTCCTTATACCAAAAGAAAACACCATGATAATACCATGTATTCAACATCAGGGATGCTGAGAACAATGGAGCTGATTCTAGGATTACCTCCCATGACTCAGTATGATGCTGCAGCAATGCCGATGTTCAGGAGTTTTACAAATACCCCTGACATTACTCCATTTAAATCTCTTCCTTCAAACATTGACTTGAATGAAACAAATAAAATTGTATCTAAATGGTCGAAAATATCAGATGGTTTTAATTTCGCTGAAGTTGATAAAAATGATGATCGTTTATTCAACGAAGTGCTTTGGAAAGGCCTGAAAGGCGATGATTCAGAAATGCCTGCACCAAGAAGGAGTGCATTTTTAAAGCTTGAACAGAAAAAAATGGCTGATTAATTTTTAATCCTAATTCCATTCTTTTTTATAAAAAAAGCTCCAAACATTTTGTTTGGAGCTTTTTGTTATGGATTGAATTTCTAGAAATCTGTACCTCCCAATTATTCAATGTTTTGTTTCTGCCAGAAAAAATTTAGATCAAAGCAGAATCATAAACCACTACCTTCTCCCAAAGATGACTGTAGTTCTTTCCAAATTCTTGGTGAATAGCATGCGTTTGGTATACTGCCTGTCCTTCAACATT
>JBIIWE010000459.1:0-2851 GCA_044339075.1 Daejeonella sp.
AAGATCTAGCAAAGAGTGTGGAAGATATCGCTGCACTGCCTGATCCAAGTAATCGACTGCTTTCTGAGCGGATTCTGGATAATGGACTTCTCGTTCAGAAAATAACAGTCCCACTGGGCGTAGTTGGCGTCATTTATGAGTCGAGGCCCAACGTGACCATTGATGTTGCCGCTTTATGCATTCAATCGGGTAATGTTTGTCTACTGAGAGGTGGAACAGATGCTTTTTATACCAATACATTTCTGGTTGTATTGATTCAGGAGGTTCTGGCAAGTTTTGATCTGGATGTGAGTATCGTTCAGTTGCTTCCTACCGACAGAAAATTCATGCCTGAACTGCTCACGGCGACTAAATATGTGGATATTTTAATTCCTCGCGGCTCACAGCAATTGATTGATTATGTGCGCGAGCATGCTTCTGTACCGGTTATTGAGACTGGGGCAGGTGTTTGCCATACTTATGTGGAAGCTTCAGCCGATCTTGAAAGTGCCGCTACCATCGTAACCAATGCCAAGGTGTCCCGTCCCTCCGTGTGTAATTCACTGGATACGGTCATTGTAGATAGAGAAATTTTAGAGCCCTTGCTGAGACTTTTGGCTCCCAAACTGGAGGCCTATAAGGTGGAGATCTATGCGGATCCGGACTCATACACTGTTTTGAAGAAGCTGAATTATCCATTTCTCAATGAAGCGGTGGAAGCGGACTTTGGCAGGGAATTTCTTGATTTTAAATGCTCTGTAAAAACGGTTGGTGGATTTGATGAGGCGCTGAAACATATCCGTAAATTTTCTTCCAAACATTCGGAAGCCATCGTTTCGAAAAACATGGAGTACTGTGAGCGCTTCCTGAATGAGGTAGATGCCGCGGCAGTTTTTACAAATGCTTCGACACGATTTACGGATGGTGGGGTATTCGGACTAGGAGCTGAGATTGGTATCTCCACCCAAAAATTGCATGCCCGTGGTCCTTTTGCACTGGAAAAACTGGTGACTGAAAAATGGATCATACGGGGACAAGGTCAGGTTAGGTAAGATACGCTAGCGCTCGCGCACGCGTGTCGCGTGTGCTCTAAAGATTCAACTTAAATACCAACGCTCGCGCACGCGTGTCGCGTGTGCTCAAAGAAAACCAAATTGAATAATCTACTCATCTCTTTCCAGGATGTAAGTATCCGACAGTTTAATACGCTTGTTTTTGAGGGATTGAATTTCAGTCTTGAAAAAGGTCAGCACTGGGCCTTGGTTGGCAAAAGCGGCTCCGGAAAAAGTACTTTTCTTGATTTTATCATGGGTAAAGCGTCCATGGCTAGAGGTGAGGCATACTACCCTTATTTTGATCGGCATATTCAGGAGCATCATCAGGATGATCCCTTGTTTAACAGGTATAAACTGATGACCCAGGTATCTGCAAGGCATGAATTCCGGAATCTTTCTAATACCTCCGACTTCTATTATCAGCAGCGTTTTAATTCATGCGATTCGGAAGATGCGAATACCGTAGCCACATATCTTTCAACTATTAAGATTATAAATCCTTTGGGGGTATGGACTATTCAAAAAGTGACGGAGCGTTTAAGGCTGACACATTTGCTTGATAAAGAGCTTATTAAATTGTCTAATGGGGAGACTAAAAGATTAATGCTTGCCGCAGCATTGATCAAAAATCCATTATTACTCCTGCTGGATAATCCCCTGAATGGACTTGATGTGTCTGCCCGACAGGATTTTAATGAACTTATTCGTGAAATATCTGACTCGGGGGTCAGCATCATGATGGCCACTGCAGCTACAGAAATTCCAGAGTCGATCACCCATGTGGCAGTATTGGAAAATGGCAAAATGATCATTCAATGTCCTGTAAATGAGTTTAAGCCGCTTAGTTTTCATACGATTGATCAAAGACAAACGAATGAGGAAGAATTGAAGCAACTGCTTTTTGCCACTCCATCTGTTGTTTATGATACCATCATCGGAATGGAAAATGTTTCGATCAAATATGGTGAGAAGCAGATTCTTGATCAGGTGAACTGGCAGGTTAAGCAAGGGGAGAGATGGGCACTAACAGGGCATAACGGAGCCGGTAAATCTACTTTGCTGAGTCTCATAAACGGCGATAACCCTCAGGCTTTTGCCAATAAGATCATCCTCTTTGACCAGCAAAAAGGTAGCGGGGAGAGTATTTGGGAGATAAAAAAGAAGATCGGATATGCCTCACCTGAATTTTTCCAGTATTTCCCCATGGGAAGTACTTGTCTGCAGGTTTTAGAATCAGGATTTGATGATACACTGGGCTTGTTCCGGCTATCAGGGAAATCAAGGGCTGAAACCTCATTACGCTGGATGAAATTGCTGTATATCAGCGAATTTGCGGGTGAATTGATCCGGAATGTTCCGGTTAGTATTCAGCGAATCTGCATGCTGGCCAGAGCCATGGTCAAGAATCCATCCCTATTAATACTAGATGAACCCTGCCTGGGACTTGATGTTGAGCAACAGGAACAATTTAAAAACCTGATTGACACGATCTGCGGAATGAGTAAACTGACCCTTATTTATGTCAGTCATTATCAGGAGGAAATGCCTGTGAGTATCACACATTCCTTGAAATTGGAGCAGGGAAGGGTTGTTTAATGGAAGATCCGATAGCCCTCGCTAGCGCACGCGTGTCGCGTGTGCTTCAATAATTAAACAATATTATTCATGCTCTGCTAAATAATTTATACCGTTCCCTAATTAATTCTATCCTCGCTAGCGCACGCGTGTCGCGTGTGTTTAAATAATTAAACAATACCGTTCGTGCTTTGCAAAATAAATTTATACCGTTCCCTAATTAATTCTATCCGTTTCCTACT
>JBIIWE010000461.1:0-2847 GCA_044339075.1 Daejeonella sp.
GTTCCAAGCTTATTCATTTTGGGAACAGTTCCTTCTTTTCCCGAATACTTAGAGATACGGTTCAAAGAATTGATATTTACATAAAGAAGATCATTGTCAGCATAAACCAGGCGAATCATTTCCTGTGATCTGCCATTCACGTCAACCTTCTCAAGTCCCGCATATTTACCAATTCCATGGTCTATATGAGTAATGAAATCTCCGGGCTTCAGATCGCGAAGTTCTTTCAGAGTGATCGCCTGACTACGGATATAACCCTTTTTTAATTTGTATTTGTAATATCTGTCGAAGATCTGATGGTCAGTATAGCAGGCTAATTTTTGGCCATGGTCAATAAACCCTTCCCTTAGCGACAGGTGAATTGGTTTGAATTGAATTCCAGCTTTTAAATCTTCAAAAATGCTGTATAATCGTTCTATCTGTTTAGTTGAATCAGTGAAAATCAGGTTTTCTACACCCACTTTTTCATTTTCCTTGAAGTTGTGAATGAGCAGATTAAAATCTTTATTGAATGAGGGCTGAGGTTTTGTATCGAACTGAATGGTTTCATCAGCTTCGTAAAAAAACTGTTTCCCAAATTCAAGCAGATCAAAATCTTTAAGCTGGTCAGCCAGCATTTTTTCATCTGTGAAGTTGAATTTTGGATCGATCCATTGAGGATTTTGCTTCTTATCTTCAGCAGCTAATGCCTTCCAGAATTCCACGGCATTTTTAAAGCCTGTTTTTACAATGTCAAGAGTGAATTCTACATCTTTGAACCAGATGACACTATCCTGATCAATGTACTCAAGAAGGGATATGTTATGTTCTGTAAGAAATTTCGACTGAACATTAGGAACAACAGTGATGTTTTTTACTTGTTCAACAGAAAGTTGGTCTTCAATTTCAAAAGTGCGTATACTTTCTATATAATCAGCAAAGAACTCGATCCGGTAAGGAAGGTCATGTGAAAAAGAAAAGATATCTACAATACCTCCCCTGACTGAAAACTGTCCGGGTTCATATACAAAATCAACACGATCAAATTCATATTCGATCAGAAATTCATTGATGAATTCAATGCTCAGTTTGTTTCCTACAGAAATTTCCAGTGTGTTTTTTTCAAGTGCCTGCCGGTCGATGACCTTTTCTGCTAAGGCCTCCGGATAGGTAACTATTATTTTTCCGAATTCACTAGCATGATTTAATTCGTTTAAAACTTCAGCACGCTGCAAAACATTGCTGCTGTCGACTTGAGTAAATTCAAATGATTTTCTGAATGATGAGGGGAAAAACAAAACCTCTTTTTCAAGAAGGCTTTCAAGGTCGCTTAAAAAATACGATGCCTCTTCACGCTCCGGCAGAACAAAGATCATGTGCCTGTGTAGTAAAAAATACGTAGCTATGGCAATGACCGAATCACTTGACCCGATAAGACCCTTTAAATGAACCCGTGTTTTTTTTCCTTTATTAAGGTTTTCTGCCAGGATGGCAATACGGGGGTCCGATTTATACTGAATTAAAATATCCCGAATATTCACGCCCTGATTTTCGACTCAAATATACTATTTAGGAGCTAAATAATTATCGTGGAGCTTTAATTTGAAGTATTTCTGTCTATTTTATTCATGCTAAATCGTACTTTCGTTAAAAGCACAAAATTATAGTAACATATCCCGAATTCCTTACTCCTACATTTCATGAGAATCGGATGCTAAAAAAAACACCCTTAGAATTAATGGTTTGGACGGGAGCTTTATTGTTCCTTGCATTTACTGAGACCTCTGGCTTTTCACATTCTTCATTATGTCCTCTTGATATTCTGGGTTTTGCTTGGTGTCCTGGATGCGGATTAGGCAGGTCAATACGATACCTTCTTCAAGGAGATCCCATGCGTTCATTCGGTCAGCATTGGTTTGGAATTCCAGCCTTAATTATCCTGATTTACAGGATCATGCAATTATTAAATTATTTCCTTATAAATTTAGATAAACCAAAACAGTTTCAACATGGAAAGAGACCCACTAGTTAATTTAAAGGGCATGAGCCCTGATGAATACTCTTATTTGAGGCAGATCTTGACGGAAATGAATGAGCGGCAGTCTCAGAACTTTGTTGCATTTTATTCTACCCGACGCAAAGATCCTCAAGAGATTCTTCTTTTCACATTACTTGGCTTTTTGGGTATTGCCGGAATTCAGCGTTTTATCATTGGTAATACAGGTATGGGCATTCTGTATATTCTGACGGCTGGTTTATGTTTTATCGGGACAATCGTAGATATTATTAATCATAAAGCGCTGACCTTTGAGTATAATCGTAAAGCCGCAAATGAAAGTGCACTACTAGTCAAAATGATGGATAATCCATCAGAGAATCCCATTTAATTTATGAATAGCGGGACAGGAAAGATCCTCATATTGTCTGGACTTTTACTATTTTTTATTGGATTACTGATCTATTTTTCCCACAATAAATTGAACTGGATAGGAAACCTACCCGGAGATCTGAAGATAGAGCGGCCGGGTTTCAGACTTTATATTCCTTTTACCACAATGATTCTGTTCTGCATTCTAATCAGTTTGGTCATTCGGATTTGAAGCTGGTTAAACTAATAGGGTATCTTTGAATATGAAATTAAGAGAATTAACCTCTTTTCTTGAAGAGTTCGCACCACTGGCTTATCAGGAAGACTATGATAATTCAGGTCTTATTGTGGGCAATCAGAATATGGAAGTATCAGGTGCACTGATCTCATTAGATTGTACAGAGTCGGTTATTGATGAAGCCATTCAGCTGGGTTTCAATTTGATTATTTCTCACCACCCCATAGTTTTTAAGGGCCTTAAAAAGTTTAATGGAAACAGT
>JBIIWE010000462.1:0-2846 GCA_044339075.1 Daejeonella sp.
ACCATTATGGCTAATTGTTTCTGAAACGAAATTAAAAAAAATGCATCTTTGCTAAGGTACAAAAAAAACCATTTCAGGATTGAATTTACCTTTTTTCATCGCAAAGCGTATTACGTTTAACTCCAAACGTACTTTTTCAAAGCTAATTGTGCGTATCGCAATTCTTGGAATTATGCTTGGCCTTGCCGTAATGATTCTGGCTGTAGCTATTGTCAAAGGCTTTAAATCTGAGATCAGAGAAAAGGTTAGGGGTTTCTCTGGAGATATTCAGATTGCTAAACTTGACCTGAATACATCCTACGAAAATACTCCATTTAGTATTTCAGCGTCTGAGTTGAAACAAATCAGTAAAAGATCAGGAATTTCATTTATTCAGCCATTTGCCACAAAGCCGGGCATTATAAATGCAGGTAATGAAGCCGAAGGAGTTGTGCTGAAAGGAGTTGATAAATCCTATAATTGGGAATATTTTAAAAAGATACTTGTTGCAGGCCATGTGATTGATTTTTCAGATCCTGTTAAATCACGATCCCAGATATTGATCTCGAAATATACTGCCGACAGGTTAAATTTGAAGGTAGGTGATGACTTCCTGATGTATTTTATTGAAAATTCGCTCAGGAAGAGAAAATTTGAAATTGCAGGCATCTATGATCTGGGTGTCGAAGAGGTTGATAAGATATTTGTGATCGGCGATCTGGAACTGATCAGAAGTCTTAACAAGTGGCAACCTTCTCAGGTTGGTGGTTATGAGTTAGGAGTTGACGATTTTAGTCAACTGGATATTATTGAAGAGAAGGTTTACGAAGATCTGGGTATGGAGCTAAAATCATATACAGTAAAGGAATATTATCCTGCAATTTTTGAATGGTTGTCTTTATTGGATGTGAATACTCAGGTAATCCTGATCCTGATGATGGCCGTTGCGGTGATCAATATGATATCTGCCTTATTGATCATGATCCTGGAACGTACCAATATGATTGGAATATTGAAAGCTTTGGGAAGTTCTAATTGGAATATCCGTAAAATATTCTTGTACAACGCCACTTACCTGATCGGAATTGGCTTGTTAAGTGGAAATGCACTGGGTATCGGATTAGGTCTTTTTCAGCATTATACTCATTTTTTTGCGCTGGACCAGACGTCCTATTACATGAGTTTTGTCCCCGTTCAGTTAGATGTTCAGGATATTCTTTTACTTAATGCAGGAACATTGATAATTAGTTTAATGGTGCTTCTTATTCCTTCATTGCTGGTTACCAGAATTTCGCCACTTAAGGCGATTCGATTTAAGTAATTTTAGATCTTAAAACTTAAAACAAATGTTGCTGCTAATAATGGACTGTAAACAGTTTTCATTTTATAGAATTTAAAGGAAAACAATCCTGAATTTAATTGCATTAAATTTTAAATATTTTTTGCCTCATTCCAGAAAACATCCATTTCTGTCAAAGTCATATCCTTCAGGCTTTTACCCAACTCTTTGGCTTTACTTTCAAGGTATTGAAAACGTTTGATAAATTTTTTATTAGTCTTTTCAAGGGCATCTTCCGGGTTTATATCAATGAACCGGGCATAGTTTATTAAAGAGAAGAGCAGATCTCCAAATTCAGCTTCGGCTTTTTCTTTGTCAATGGCCGTGTTTTCAACCGTATTAAACTCATCTCTAAACTCTCTTAATTCTTCCTCAACCTTTTCCCAAACCTGTGATTTTTCTTCCCAGTCGAAACCTACTCCGCGGGCTTTTTCCTGAATTCTGGATGCTTTAATCAGTGCAGGTAACGAAAGGGGGACACCTTCCAGAACTGATTTGTTACCCTCTTTTAATTTTAGCTGCTCCCAGTTTCGTTTTACATCTGCCTCATTTTCTACTATTACATCACTATAAATATGCGGGTGACGATGAATGAGCTTCTCACAAATACCATTAAGTACATCCACCATATTAAAGTCTTTGGTTTCTGATGCAATACGGCTATAAAAAACAATATGGAGCATAATATCACCTAGTTCTTTTTTAATCTCGTCCATATTCCCCTCAAGTATTGAATCGGAGAGTTCATAGGTCTCTTCGATGGTGAGATGCCTGAGCGTTTCCATGGTCTGCTTTTTATCCCATGGGCATTGCTCCCTGAGCGTATTCATAATGGTTAAAAGGCGTTCGAACGCTGTTGCAGGATTGCTTCCTGCGGGGGGAATAGTATTTGGAGCCGGCATGATATGGAAATATTTCTGGTAAAAATAGGGTTTTTGTTTTTTACAATTTGACCGCTCTAAGCATTTCCCGCTTTCCTGCAGCCCCTGGTGCCTTTTCAATTGAAAAACCGAGACTCTTCATGGTCCTTTTAAGTTCTCCAGTGATTGCATAGGTTACAAATACACCACCTGGCTTTACAAATTTGCAGATCTGGTTTAGCGATTCCAAATTCCACATTTCAGGTTGATGAACAGCAGCGAAGGCATCAAAGTAGATTACATCAAACAGTTCTTCTGATTTGAAATTGAGTAATTTTTCAGCTGCAATTTCGAGTGAACATGCATCGTTTATTTCGGTCGTACTATTCAGTGCGACTGAATAATTATTCAGGAATGAGTCCCATAATTCTTTTGATATATATTCCTGATAGCCTGTTTCAACGATCATATCCTGATTGAGTGGAAAGGCTTCTATTCCAGTATAACTCAATTGGATCTGGTTTTTTATACAATAATCGGCCGTAACCAAAAAGTTCAAGCCCGTTCCGAAACCAACTTCCAGGATGGAGACTTTTTTTTCAGCATTTCTTTCCAGGAAAAAATTGAGTCCTGAATTTAAAAATACATGTTTACTTTCCTGTAATGCT
>JBIIWE010000035.1:0-10063 GCA_044339075.1 Daejeonella sp.
AAGAGAAACCAAGTATTTATCTTCCTGCTCAACAATATTTACCGGTGGTAAACTTGCTGCCCGGTTCCATAATTCTCGACCCTCAAACCAATCATTCCATGGCCTTAACAGATCATCAAATACATAAGGCATTCCTCCGGCCATTCTAGCCAATGTGTCAGTTTTCATAGTGTCTCCTTTTTTAAATTGTTATTGATTAATTATGATACAAAGGTATTTTAAATCAATTTTAGCACTTATGATAGTGATCAATATGACGATTGAGATTCGTCATAGAACTGCTCCTATGAGCTAGATAGGCTGCTTTATCGCTTTTTATTCTTGTTGGGCAAAAGGAGCAAAAGCTTGAAATGGCATTTAAGCTATCACTTTCTTTTTCAGTTTTTTGTCCTGAGAAATTCTCCTTAATGGGGTTAATGGATTGAGGTCATTTTTAATAGTTTTCTTGCCAAGAATACGATCCAGATCCTCCCGGTATATCACTTCTTTTTTAAACAATAGATCCGCAATTTTGCCCAGTGATTCTTTATTTGTCTCCAGAATCTTTTTACTGCGCTCATAGCAAGAGCTTACTAGAATCCTGACCTCTTCGTCGATCATTCTGCCTGTTTCTTCACTAAAAGGTTTTTGTATTCCCATATCCCTTTGGCCACTTGAATCATAAAAGCTAACATTGCCAATCTTTTTATTGAATCCATAATATACCACCATGGTATAAGCTTCTTTGGTTACTTTCTCAAGATCATCCAGTGCACCGGTTGAAATATCTCCGAAAATGATTTCTTCTGCGGCTCTGCCAGCTAATCCGCTGCATAAATGTTCAATAAATGCAGTTTTGTTTCGAAGCTGTTTTTCTTCAGGTAAGTACCAGGAAGCACCTAAAGTTTTGCCACGAGGAATAATGGAGACTTTTACAATCGAATCTACATGCTTAAGTAATGAACTTACCAATGCATGGCCTGCTTCATGGTACGCAATAATCCGTTTTTCTTCGGTAGAAATGATCTTGCTCTTTTTTTCAAGACCAGCAACTATTCTGTCAATCGCATCCATGAAATCTACTTTTCCTACCCCGTCTTTCTTTCCTCTTGCAGCAATCAATGCCGCTTCATTACAGATATTAGCGATGTCTGCACCTGATGAACCTGGCGTTTGGGATGCGAGAAAATGAACATCAATAGTGCCATCTAAAACAAGCGGTCGAAGGTGTACGTTAAAAATAGCTTCCCTTTCCTTCAGGTTTGGAAGTTCTAGATAGATATGACGGTCAAATCTGCCCGGACGAAGCAGGGCAGGGTCCAGCATATCTGCACGGTTTGTTGCTGCCAGTACAATTACCCCGCTATTTGAGCCGAATCCATCCATTTCAGTAAGTAATTGATTTAGAGTGCTTTCCCGTTCATCATTTGCGCCGCTAAGGTAGGCTCCTTTTCCTCTTGATCTTCCTATTGCATCCAGCTCATCGATAAAAACAATACATGGGACCTTTTCTTTGGCTTGTTTAAACAGGTCGCGCACTCTTGCTGCACCAACACCAACAAACATTTCAACGAATTCAGAACCTGAAATGATAAAAAATGGTACCCGTGCTTCTCCTGCAACAGCTTTTGCAAGAAGTGTTTTTCCTGTTCCCGGTGGGCCAATTAATAATATGCCTTTAGGTATTTTTGCACCCAGTCTAGTGAATAGTTTAGGATTTTTCAAAAAATTAACAATCTCTTTTACTTCCATTTCAGCTTCCTCCAAACCTGCAACATCTTCGAATGTGATCCGGCTTTCTTCCCTCTCTACCATTACGGCATTTGATTTTCCAAAATTAAATGCCGAGTTCGCTCCGGATGCAGAACCCATACCTGCATATCTCCTGAACATGACCCGCCATAAATAAAAAATTAGAAATACTGGAAGTATCCATCCCAATATGTTCCAGAACCAATTGCTTGTATTTGAATATGTTACAGGTATTTTTTGAGCTACAGGTTTATTTTTTTGAGCCTCATCCAGCCTGCGCTCAAAAGTCTCTATCGAACCTATGCTGAATCTATAATGTGGTCCTGGATTTATTTTCCGCCCAATTCCCGATTCGAAAACATCTTTGAAATAGTGATTATTGGCCATGTCAGGTTTAATGAAAATTTCAACATCTTCCTTATTAAGGATATTGATCTTTTCAACTGCATTCCGGCTAATGATCTCATTCTCAAATTGCTGCCAGCTAATTTCCTTAACAGAATTAGTTATTCCTGGTAAATAGGGAAAAAATAACATCAGAAGGATGAAAAGGTAAACAACAGCCCAGAAAAACTGTTTTTGAGGTGTAGACTTTTTGGGAATTTGTTTCTTTGGAAAATTTTCCGGTAGTTTTTGCTTCATGTTCTAAAGTTTGCAAGCAAAATTGGTTAGATGAATGACCAAAATCAACCGTTTGTTTGATTAAGTTCATTGGATAAAGCA
Organism: Daejeonella sp.; assembly: GCA_044339075.1. GTDB lineage: Bacteria > Bacteroidota > Bacteroidia > Sphingobacteriales > Sphingobacteriaceae > Daejeonella. The sequence goes on from JBIIWE010000035.1 coordinate 2,455, forward strand.
TAGCCTATCTGTTATTTTGTTGAGATGGAATATTAAGGAATTGGATTCTCTCAAGGATCCGGCGAGAGCAACTGCTGATTCTATCTGGAAGCCCTAAATGGGTGATGAAATACTACTCACTCACTCCAAAATTTCACTTTTATATCGATTTCAAAAAATGGAGATGAAAAACACGAAAAAAATTCTACTTGTACTTTTTATTTTTTGTCTTCTTTTTCAAAATTGTAATGGGCAGGATAAAAAGCCATCTTCAAACTACCAGAATAGCAGAATTTCAACATTTGAGGAAAAGCAAAAACGAGCCGTAAAAAATTCAGTTACAGTTGCTATTCCCCAGCATATGTCAGGCCTGAATTTCCGGCATGCAGCAGGCAGAGCCACTCCTGGGGTTGTTCATATAAAGGCAATCTTTTCTGTTCAACCTGATCTGGATATTCCCGACATTTTCAGAGATCTTTTTGGAGATGATTTCTGGCGGAATTATCTCTCACCAGACACGCGTACTCCTCAAAAGCAAATGGGGAGTGCCTCTGGAGTAATTGTGAGTGATGACGGTTATATTGTGACCAATAATCACGTGGTAAATGACTCTGAAAGCATTGAAATAGTACTGCATGATCAGCGCAGTTATCCTGCAAAGATTATTGGGACAGATCCAACTACTGATCTGGCATTGCTAAAAATTGAAGAAAAAGATTTGAATTTCATTCAGTTTGGAAATTCTGATTCACTGGAAGTTGGGGATATTGTTCTCGCTGTTGGGAATCCTTTTAATTTAGCATCGACGGTTACTGCGGGTATTGTGAGTGCTAAGGCAAGAAATATCAACATTCTGACAGACAGATGGGCGGTAGAGTCATATATTCAAACTGATGCAGCTGTTAATCGTGGAAATAGCGGTGGCGCTCTGGTTGATATTAACGGAAATCTCGTAGGAATAAACGCAGCTATTGCATCTCCAAATGGGGCCTATGCTGGTTATTCTTTTGCTATTCCTGTTGAAATGGTGAAGAAAACAATTGATGACCTCTTGAAGTATGGAAAAGTGCTGCATGGCTATTTGGGCATTTCTATCAGTAATTTGAACGGTGAAAAAGCCAAAACAATGGGTGTAAATATTACAACAGGAGTTGTGGTTGATGATCTGGAACCAAATGGAGCAGCACGACAGTCGGGTATTAAGGTTAATGATGTTATTGTTGCTATTGATGAACATCGGGTAGAGAATGTAACGCAGTTGCGTGAGATCATTGCAAGACACCGTCCCGGAGAAAAAATCAAGGTCAAATTTAACCGTTCTGATAAAGAAATGAATCTGGAAGTTGTATTAAAGCCTGCTGAGGAGCAGATCAGCTCTGTTCCTGCAAGTAAAATATTAAATATACTGGGTATAAAAATTGAAAATTTAAGTCCTTCTGAAAAAGAAAAGTTTAAGGTCAGAGCTGGTGTAAAAGTAGTTAGTATAAGTAGGGGTGAAATTGCCAGTCAGACGAGAATGAGGGAAGGTTTTGTTATTACCAGAGTGAATAGTAATGCGGTAAATCAAACAGAAGACTTTATTCGTGAGATTCAGAATAAAACAGGTGGAGTCATGCTAGAAGGATTTTATCTAGGAATATCAGGTACATATTATTATGCTGTAGGATTATAGATTATACTCTATATTAAATCAGAGGTGTCAGAACTCCAATTACTCCCCAAAAAAAAGCTGTCCCAAATATAGAGACAGCTTGAAACCGATCAGCTTTATTGAATTTAAGCATTATTCATTGAAGGCCATTTCAGGTACTTCAACATCAAGTTTGCTTTCAACACTCAGTATTCCAGGAGCAGACCATGCAGCTCTTTCAGCATCATCCTTTTCAGCAAATGAGCGAACTTTACCGCGAAGAGTAACCTTATTGCCATCAACATCAACAAGGATCCTGTCTGCATCGATCGTTGCATTTCTATGAAAAGCACCGCTGATTTTCTGATGGATATCTACCGCTTTAAGTTTAGGTTTTACTGTGACCAGGTTTATAACCGAACTAACCCCGGTAATATTTTCAATTGCTCTCCGGGCATTAATCCGTTGATATTCCCATTCTACCTCGCCTTCTATTTTTACATTGCCATTTTCGACTTTGATCTTGATTCTTTCATCAGGAATTGTAGTATTCCATTTTAATGCATTCAGTACTGCTTCAGCAACTTCAGTATCTGTTTTGCGGTAGGTTGGAGATATACCAACTTGGATATCCTCTGCAACAGCTCTTACACCAGCTACCCGTTTTGCTGCTTTTTCAGCACTTAATTTTTTAGAAAAAGTATCTACAATTCCAGATAGAGTCACAATTCCATTTTTTACAGCTACTCCAATTTCAGTCTCGTTAAGAAAAGGTTCCCAGCTTAGCTCCTCCATCACGTCTTTTTGAATTTGATTGTCAGTTCTCATGATTTTAAATTTTTATGTTAATAAATTGCTAAATGATATATAATTCAAAGAAAGCTGAACTTTGAAAACTAATCAATGAGTGTTGTCATAGACTACTTTGATAATAGTCAGCAGGATTAAAATATGTATCATTCATATTCAATATATTCACATAAAATCCTTGAATTCTGCTTGTTTTGTAAGTTCTCAGCAAATCTTTGTCAAGTTCTCATTTAGATCTGTATTCATTATCCGGGTTATTTTAGATAATTTAGTCGGATGCCTTCTAAACTGAAATCTATTCCCGATGAAAAAGATGAACTTCATCCCCGTAATAAACATAGGGGACGATATGATTTTGCTGAACTGATAAGATCTTGTCCTGAATTAGCCAATTTTGTAAATTTCAATCAATTTCATAATCAATCAGTAGATTTTACAGACCCTCTGGCCGTTAAAACACTTAACAGAGCCTTATTGATTCATTTTTATGGAATAAGTTTATGGGATATTCCCGATGGCTTTTTATGTCCGCCTATACCTGGAAGAGCAGATTATTTACACTATGCAGCAGATCTGCTGGCTGATTCAGAAGGCTTGATTCCTACTGGAAAGAATGTAAGGGTTCTTGATATAGGAGTTGGTGCCAATTGTGTTTATCCTCTGATCGGTCATAGTGAATATGGTTGGAGCTTTGTCGGATCGGAAATTGATCATCTCGCCATTCGTTCTGCTAAAAATATCATTGATGCCAACGGATTATCAAAGTTTATAACAATCAGGAAGCAAAGATCTGATTCAAAGATATTTACTGACCTGATCAATCCGGGTGAAAAGTTTAATCTGTCTATTTGTAATCCACCTTTCCACTCATCGATGAAAGAAGCCTCAGAGAGTACAGATCGGAAATGGAAAAATCTTGGGAAGTCTCCTGATACCAATACGACATTAAATTTTGGAGGTAAAAACGCTGAACTATGGTGTGAAGGTGGGGAGGAGAGATTTCTGCAGCATATGATTACAGAAAGTGAAAATTTCGCTCAATCTGTTGGATGGTTTACTTCTCTGATCTCTAAAAAAGAAACGCTGACCTCGTGTTACAGGGCATTGGAAAAGGTAAAAGCATCAGATGTAAGGACAATAAATATGCAGCAGGGACAAAAGACAAGTAGGATATTGGCCTGGAAATTTGGGTGAATTGAATAAGTGATTTTTAAATCAATTAATGTTTAGAGTAAACTAATAATAATTTACTCTAAACATTAATAATGAGCCTTGAATCAATATGATTTCACTACTTTCTTGTACTTACTTTTCTTACTGCAGACACCTCATCTTTACTCACAGCATCAGAAATATTGCCCCAGCTTTTTCGGATATAAGTTAATACTTCAGCCACCTGATCATCATTCAGGAAACTTCCATGAGCAGGCATAGACTCACTATAAGGTAATCCCTTAACAGTAATTGGCCCTGATAAACCATTCAGAACAACATTGATCAGTCTGGTTTTATCTCCATTTACCCATTCAGATTGTTCAAGAGGAGGGAAACGGCCACCGTCTCCTTTACCATCACGCTGGTGGCAGGCACCGCAATACATGGTATAAACTGCTGATGCAACAATAGGCTTTCCTCTGTCAAGATCATCTTTTATCGGATCAGGTTCTTTGATATTGCTGGCGGTCTTTTTTCTTATCACCATTTTGGCTAATTGTGCGGTTCCAAAAGTTGTCTTATTTCCTTTGAACATCACACGCCAGATCTTCCCTTTCTCTGTTTCACTAATGTATAAAGAACCATCAGGGCCTTCAGTAATACCCATTGGGCGGTATCCTGCAGTATTAGCAGTTAAAACAGGGTCAGTTTGTATAAATCCATCGGCAAAAACTTCCCACTCACCAACAGCTTTTCCATTTTCCATTGGTACGAAGGCAACAAAATAACCGCCCTGTGGGTAAGGCTGGCGTATGGTAGAACCATGTAAGACAACGAATGCACCTTTTTTGTATCGTGCAGGAAGCTGATTGCCTTTATAGAATAAAATGTCATTTGGTGCAAAGTGACCAGGGAAACCCATAACCGGTTTGGTTAGTTTAGCTCCATTTCCTTCCTTAATCTTATCGCCACCGTATTCAGGATTCAATAATTTCTTGCCTTTCATATGGTCATAATAATAATATGGCCATCCTCCATCGATACCTTTATGGACCTTAAATAGTTCTTCTGAAGGTAATACCGCACTTTCCCATGGAGAATACATCCCAGGCCAGAGCATACGGAAATTATCCCGGCCATGAACTACGGCATATAAAGAATTGCTTGCTTTATCCCAATCCATTCCTACGATACTTCTCATACCTGTAGCATACCGGAGGCCTTGTTCCTGTTTTTGATTGAGTTTGTTCTCATCAAATTTCCAAATGCCTCCATGATCGATTAATTGCGGACATTCTTCTCCGGGAATTTGTGCATCCGGCTTTCCGGCACCCATTGAACCCGGACGGCCATTGGTACAAACATCTGAGCCGGCACCCCATCCTACATACATATATCCTTTTCCATCAAATGCCAATGGTTTTGTTTGATGAGCATGGCCCGGAGGATTGTCTATAACAATGGTATCTATTTTACTGTCAGGAACTAATTGCCCCGGCTTTAATTTTTGGCGATACACGATCAGATTGGAACTGTAATAAAGATAGCCATTATGGATTTTCATGGCTGTTCCGTACTGCCCGCTCTCATATTTATTGAAATGTGTGATAATATCTGCCTTGCCATCGCCGTCAGTATCACGTAATGCAACATTGCCATAACCTTCAGTACGTGCATGAAGTCTGGTTTTAACATAAATATCGCCATTGCTGTTTACCGCAAGATGTCTTGCAAAGCCATTGAGACTATCCACAACTGCAAGAGCTTCAAAGCCATCTGGTAAATATAGACCAGCATTGTTTTTATCGCCTGCAGGTAATTTGGGCGTTTGATAAAATTTAAATCCATATACCATGAAAAAGACACCTAATAGTGCAAGAATATAGAGTTTTGATATTTTTTGTCTGCGAAAAGATTGTACAATTTTATTCATTTCAAATGGTTTTTTCGTTTATGAGGAAGGAATAGAAAATCCTGCTATCCAAGTCTATTGAAAAGAAATTGTATTGGAGATTTCTATCTTATTTTTTACAAAATCTGGTTGGTTAGTTGGTTTGTTGTTGGTTATTAGTAAATTATTCTAATTACAACATATTTGGTTTTAGTTGATATCCTTGAAACAAAATTTGAATTGAAACCGAATTTAGTCTTGACCCGATAGCTATCGGGTCAAGGCTCTTGGCTCAGTTGTCGGTTGTCTGTAAATTATCGTAATTATTATATGAATTACTGATAGTTAATACCCTGGAGCACACATTTTAAATTAATCCGAATTTAGTCTTGATTCTTGATACTAACTCACTTGATGAAATTGTCATACAAACTATTGACTCCGGCTCTTAAAACATCATTTAGTCCGTTGGCAGAAGTTGGATTACATCCATTTGTGATCACCACAATTCCGAATTTTTCTTTAGGATGGAAAAACATGGCACTGTAAAGTCCGTAGGCAGAGCCGGTATGTCCGGTCATCATTTTGCCCGGTATCACATCTTCACGGTTTGCAATTGCCATTCCATAACCTTCTTCCTCAGAGATCTTAGTCTGCATTAAGCGTGCACTTTTTCTGGACATGATCCTGGTTCCTTTGTATTTGCCAAAGTTCATATGCATACTCATATATTTTGCAAGGTCAGTTGCAGAGATCTTCATTCCTCCGGTTGGAGAAAAAATAGGAGTACTGTACCCCATAACATAATTTTTTATTTCCTCTCTTCTTGGCGAATATGCTAAAGGAGAAGGGCTTAATTTTTTAGTGCTTGCATTGTATTCGTGCAAAGTTGCGAAACGGTTTGCATCCAAAGAATCAACATTATACCCTCCATATAAGCCAAGGGGACTTAATATGTGATTTTTTACATAATTATCGAATCGCTCACCTGAGTATTTTTCAATAACCGTTCCGATCATATTATAATTCAGGTTACAATAGCGGTAGTCAGTTCCGGGAGCATAATCGCTGAAGCATTTTTCCCAATCCGCATTCTTTGAAGGATTTATAGCATCAAGAGTGAAATAGCCCTGGCTATCGTTGATACTTGATGTATGAGACAGTAACATTTTTAAAGTGATCACTTTTTCAGGAAACCTTGGATTTCTAACTCTGAAACCTACCAGTTGGCTGATATCATCATCAACGGATAGTTTGCCAGCCTCAATGAGCTGCATGACTGATGTTGCAGAGAATGATTTTGAGATGGAAGCTATTCGAAATATATTTTTATCAGTTAATGGAGCATTGGTCGTATTATCCTTAGTGCCAAAAGAATGGGTATAAATAATATTGCCCTTCTTTACAACTGCCACTGAAAGTCCAACTACGTCGAGCCTTTTCATAATTTCCCGTATATCGGCTTCTGCTTTTTCATTTTGTGCCCAACCTGTTATTGAAAGGCATAAAAGAAGGGTAATTGTAAAAATGGACTTGATTAAAGTAGTTCTCATAATGATCTATAAATTTGAACTAAAACTAATCATAATTTTTTATTGAAGTTGCCGATTCAGAGTGCTTCTGAAAGCTTTTATGCTGGTTCTAAATTGTAAAAAAGAATGATAATTATTGAAATAACTCATTAAATAGTAAAAATTAAAGAAATGAATTACATTAGAATCAAATTTAAATAAATTGGAATATCCGGTTTCCCTGATTAAATGAATGCAATATGAGCCCCAATATTGATACCATAGTGATCTTTGTTTTTTCTGCATTTGTATTATGCATAGGACTTGTATTTTCACGAACAGGAATAAACTTAAAATCTTTTTTTGCAGGAGGGGAGTCCGTACCCTGGTTTATCGGAGGTTTATCTCTTTTTATGAGTTTCTTTTCGGCAGGTACTTTTGTAGCTTGGGGTTCAATTGCTTATAAATATGGCTGGGTTGCAATTACTATCCAATGGACCATGTGTGTCGGAGCCATAATTAGCGGAATGTATCTGGCCCCACTTTGGAAGTCGACAGGGAATCTGACTGCTGCTGAATTTATTAAGGAACGGTTAGGTCCGCGTGTACAGAAGACCTATATCTACATATTTA
>JBIIWE010000463.1:0-2827 GCA_044339075.1 Daejeonella sp.
GGCAGCTATGCTTGTATATTTCAAAAACAGATGCATTTAGTGAAATAGGCCGTTTATTGAAAGTCGGCAAGGTAATTTTACGCACTAAGCCTCAAATTTTAAGTGCCAAAGATTTTAATCAAACCCTAAAAATTCAGGATGGCCTGATTCAAATCGAGGCTACGAACGCTGAAAAACAATCGCTATCAATTACCTGTTTAATTGATGCAAACCAGCCTGTTTTGACTATTTCCGGTAAAAGTAATACACCTATTGAAGTAGAATTGGTAAATGCTATCTGGCGTACTGGTATTGATTCTCTGAAAGGTAGTGAAAGGAGGAGTGCTTATGGAATAATGGATTCTAAAAAACCAATAATGAGAGAAATAGATAGTATCATTTCTCAAAAAGATCAACTGATTTGGGTACATCAAAATAAGTCTTCTATCTGGCAGTCTACCTTAGATAATCAGAATATTTCTGAGTTTAATCAATTCAGTAAAGATCCTTTACTATATCAAAATTTTGGAGCGATCGTTTCTGGAAATAATTTTTATAATCAGAATGATAAAACACTTTTAAGTAAAAAGCCTCTTACAGAATTTGAACTGAATATCGCCGTATTGAAAACGCAACATGTTCAGATAAATACTTGGAAAAAAGAAGCTCAGAAAATTTTGAAAAATGCAGTAAAGACCCCATTTAGTCAGCGGTTAATATTGCACAAAAATTGGTGGGCCAACTTTTGGAATCAACATTATATACTGATCACTGCTGCAGATCAGGATGCAATAACAATCGAAGATACCTATGCAGTTAGTCAGGGCTATTTATTGCAGCGCTATATGAATGCCTGTGCCGGCAGAGGTGGTTTACCAATCAAGTTCAATGGATCTATATTTAATGTAGACGTTGAGGATAATATGGGGAAAAAATATTTGTCAAATTACGATGCGGATTTTAGAGATTGGGGAGCTAATTATTGGTTTCAAAATACCAGGCTGCCGTATTATTCGATGCTTTATTCCGGAGATTTTCAGCTGATGAAACCACTTTTTGATATGTATTTAAAAGCCCTTCCATTAGCTAAATATAGAACTCAAAAATATTTCAATCATGCCGGAGCTTATTTCCCGGAAACCATGACTCCCTGGGGTACATTTACCATTGATAACTATGGTTGGGACAGATCTAAACTCAATCTTCCTGATGGTATTTCTCAAAATAAATACATCCGTTATGTTTGGGAAGGAAGTATTGAACTTTCTAAATTAATGATTGATTATTACGAGTTCACCAATGATCAGGCCTACTTTAAAAATGAGCTTTTGCCCTTTATCAAAGACATTGTTTTTTTTTATAATTCCCATTATCAAAGAGATACTAGTGGTAAAATTTCTATTCAACCTGCCCAATCATTAGAAACCTATTTTGAGGGGGTAATCAATCCATTACCTGAGGTTGCAGGCTTGCATTCGGTGCTTGACAAATTATTGGAGCATGAACAGATCATTGCTGATAAAAGTTTTATTCAAGAGATGATTGCCATGAAAAAAGTGCTTCCGGAGATTCCTACAAAGCAAATAAATGGCTCAGTAGCCCTGTCTCCAGGCTATAATTTGGGTGAAAGGACCAATATTGAAAAGCCGGAACTTTATGCAGTTTTTCCTTATCGTGTTTATGGTTTAGGCAAGGATAAGGTAGAATCGGCTATACTATCCTTCAACAGTAATGTAAAGGATCAGTTTAGCGGCTGGCAGCAGGATGCTATTTTTGCGGCTTATTTGGGCTTGACCGATGATGCAAAGCGTATGGTTACGCATAATTTTACCACTAAGCATACAAAAAGTAGGTTTCCTGCTTTCTGGGGTCCAAATTATGATTGGGTGCCTGATCAGGATCATGGAACAGTAAACATGCGTGCTTTGCAAAATATGCTGGTGCAGTCAGAAAATGATCGGGTATTATTATTCCCGTCCTGGCCAAAAAACTGGAATGTTGAATTCAAAATGCATGTTCAGGGACAGAATGTCATTCAAGGCAATTATGATATGAATCAGGGTGTTACATTGGTCAAGGGAAACACTATTCCAATCAAATATTATTTGCCAAAAAGCAAGTAAGAAAAATAATAAACTAAATATTGAATCATTATAAGCTCATTTAAATTATTCTCAGTACCATGTTTTCGTTAAATAAAAAAGTGATTATCGTTAGTGGTGGCACCGGTATTTTGGGTGCTGCGTTTATAAAAGCCATTGCCAGTCAGGGTGGTAAAGTGGTTATTCTGGGCAGAAATGAACAGATCGGAAATAAAAGAGCTGCTGAGATCAATGAAGAAGGTGGTGAAGCCATATTTATAGCTGCCGATGTTCTTGAAAAGGATCAGCTTGAACTAGCAAGGGATAAAGTTCTGAGCACTTTTGGCCGGATTGATGGCTTAGTGAACGGAGCGGGTGGCAATATCCCGGAAGCTGTTCTAAGTCCGGATAAAGATGTATTTGATCTGAACATTGATGGAGTTCAAAAAGCCATGAACCTGAATCTCTGGGGAACTGTGCTTCCTGTTCAGATTTTCGGGCCAGAGATTGTTAAATCAGGATCCGGAAGTATCGTTAATATTTCTTCAGTAAGTTCGGTGAGAGCTATCACCAGGGTTTTGGGCTATAGCATGGGAAAGGCAGCCATTGATTGTTATACCAAGTGGTTTGCTGTTGAGATGGCCAACCGTTATGGTGATCAAATCCGAATGAACTCGATCATGCCCGGTTTCTTTTTAACCGAACAAAACCGCACATTATTAACCCATCCTGATGGATCTTTAACAAGTCGTGGGCACTCCATCATC